>DATGTY010000261.1:0-10062 GCA_035301605.1 Chitinophagaceae bacterium
GTCAGAAACATGGAAAGTAAAAATAACAGGAAATAATCATCAAAAAGTAGAAGCTGAATTGCTTGCCTCCATGTACGACCTTTCTCTTGATAATTTCGTTCCGCATCAGTGGGATTCTTTTAATACTTTATATCCCGATGTAAATGGTAGCGTTTCAAATTGGTCCGCCAATCAAAACTTCCAAACCAATCATTCAAAAGATATATATCATCCCAAACACCAAAACTATCCAAATTATAATCGGGAGTATCCTTCGCTGAAACGTTTTGGATTAGGTCAAAGACACTACCGAAATCTAGGGAGGAAAAATCTAGCCTTAAGAAAAAAAATCGGATTTAGCCAAGCGACTCCATCTGCTTCCTTAGAGGCAGTATCTGATACTCGTGTAGAAAGTATGAAGCAAAAAAAGAGTGCAGGAAAAAATATTAATGAAGAATCATCAAAAATCCCCTCTACTTCCCAAGCCCCCGTACAAATAAGAAAGAATTTTAATGAAACAGCTTTCTTTTATCCTCAATTGCGTACAGATACAAAAGGGAATATATCTTTTACCTTCACCTCTCCGGAAGCCTTAACCAAATGGAAATTAATGCTGCTAGCGCACACGAAGGACATGGAATTTGCTTATTCCCAAAAGCAAATAACGACTCAAAAGCCCCTAATGATTCAATTGAGTACGCCTAGATTTGTCAGGCAAGGAGATCAAATTATATTCTCTGCCAAAGTCAGCAATCTTTCAAAAGAACAACAAAAAGGCAATGCTATGCTCTCTCTTCAAAACACCACAACTGGAGCACAATTGTCTATTATTAAGCAAGAAAACAAAAAACCTTTTTCGGTGCAACCGGGAACCTCAACTTCTGTATCATGGACTATTGAAATCCCCAAAGATTACACCGGTGCATTAACATACACCGTCAAAGCTGTGGCAGATAATTTTAGTGATGGTGCAAAAGACATTCTTCCTGTTTTAAGTAATAAAACAGAAATCACCACTTCGCTACCCTTCCATTTTTCAGGCAATGGAAGCCATCAAATTCAGTGGGACGTGCTTTCTAAATTAAATACATCTGACATACAACCGGAACAAATCACTCTGGAATATACGTCTAACCCAATTTGGTATGTTGTACAAGCCCTTCCTTTTATAGATCATAATGCGAGAGAAGGTGCAACGGCTTTATTCCAAGAAATCTATGCCAATTCATTAAGCAGCTACGTAGCTACTCAAATTCCGCATTTTAAGGCGGTTACCCAAAAATGGTTACAAGCCGACACCAATGCATTAAAAAGCCCCTTACAAAAGAACCAGGAATTAAAAACAGTACTCTTAAAACAAACGCCTTGGGTAAGGAATGCACAATCTGAAACAACGCAAAAAGCATTAATTGCAAATTGGTACCAAACAGATGATACTAAATCAAGATTAAAAGAAGCAATACTAAGTCTGGAAAAACTTCAATTGCGCAATGGTGGATTTAGCTGGTTTGAAGACCTCCCAGACAGTCGATTGATTACCCAACAAATACTGACCGGATTAGGACATTTAAAAACTTTGCAAGCCTGGCCGTCCAGTATATCTAAAGACCTCAAAAACATAGCAAAAAACGCAGTCCCCTACCTGGATAATCGTATGCTAGAGCGCTATAAAGAGCTAAAAGAAAATGACAACATGGAAGATAAAAAGGTTTCTGCACTTGACATTCAGTATTTGTACATGCGGAGCTTTTTTCCAAATATTTCTATATCGAAAGAGACTGCTCCTGCTTATCAATATTTCTACAACAAAGCAAAAGAGCAATGGGTTCAAAAAAACAGCTACACCAAAGCCATGCTGGCTCTTACTTTTCATAGAAAACGTGATGAAACTTTGGCACAAAAAGTCCTTACTTCTCTAAAAGAAACGATGATTGAAGGCAATTACGGAGGCTTACACTGGAAAAAAGAGCCGAAATCCTACTATTGGTATCAGGCACCTATTGCTACACAAGCCATCGCTATAGAAGCCTTTTCTGCCCTAAAGGCAAATAAGGATACCATCAATGCATTAAGAAATTGGTTACTGACGCAAAAGCAAAGTCATTACTGGAAAACAGACCAGGCTACTGCCAACGCGGTATATGCCCTTCTCTTAAATGGCACACAATGGAGCGATGCACAACCTTCGGTAAAAATTCAAATAGGAGATTCTTCTTTTGTTTTTGGTAATGGTACCTACGGTTTACAATATAAAAAGGTGCATATCTCCAAAGAAGGAATTACCCCTGACATGAATGATATTCAGATAGATATTTCTCAAACTACTGCAGATCAACCGTCCTGGGGAGCTGCTTATTTCCAATACTTTGCCAATATGAACAAAGTTGATAATGGTGGTAGTGAACTGCATATTGAAAGACAAATCTCAAAAGAATCGAATACTGATGAAGGACAGGTACTGGAACCTATTAGCACTAATACAACACTTAAAGTGGGAGACAAAGTGCAAATACGACTTATTGTGAAAGCCGATCGGGATATGGATTTTGTTCATTTTAAAGATATTCGGGCTTCCTGTATGGAACCATTACAAGTACTTAGCGGCCATCAATATCAGGATGGCTTAAGTTATTATTCTACAGTTAATGATGCTGCAGTCAATTACTACTTTCAGCAAATGTCTAAAGGAACTTATGTATTTACCTATTCTGTGTATATCACACAATCCGGAAATTTCACCGGAGGATTAAGCCAGATAGAAAGCCTTTATGCTCCTGAAATCAGAGCCCATTCCGAAGGAATGAGATTGCAAGTGAAAAAATAGTCAAAAAATGGGTCAGACGGCTTTGAGCCGTCTGACCCATAATCATTGCACTGCTTTATCCGCACAACTGCTACTTGCAAAAGCATCAGGCTTCGCTTTAAAGGCAAAGCCCATCCCCAAAATATATCCCATCGCTTCTTTTAAAGCCACATTGCTTTTAAAATGAGGATCAGTATTGATATCTGCATGTACTTCCATTTCCACCTGATACCGATCAAACAAATCACAAAGTTCATAAGCAATTTCAATACTTTTAGAAACTTCTTCCAACATACGTTCCCGAATGGAATACGTACGTGGTGTCTTTTCATTATGAATAAACATAAAACCGCCATGTCCCTCTCTTAAGAATACAATGACGGTAGCAAATTCTGTAATAGCGCCTTTTTTCTGAGAATCGGTACCAATACAAACTTTTAATCTATAGCCCAGAGAAACTTCCTTTTGTATAACTTCCCGGACTTTCTCTTTGATAGGTAACCTTATAGGCTCCCCATTAAACTTTCGCCAGTTCATTTTGTCTCTATATTTAAGTTAACAATATAGAGCATAGGAGTTTGACACACAAGATACAAAAAAAAGCCACTAATCTTTTCAAAAAAAAGAATTAGTGGCTTAAAAGTAACAAATATAGTTTATTATTCTGACTCTGAATTTTCCAGCATTTCATCAGGAACAAAATCTAACATAGGAGAATTCATGCAATAGCGTAAGCCTGTTGGCTCCGGACCGTCTTCAAAAACATGTCCGAGATGCCCTTCACAACGGGCACAAACTACTTCAGTACGTTCTCTTCCCAAAGAATGATCCGGACGATAAATCACAGCATCCTTCCGCGCCGTTTCAAAAAAACTCGGCCAACCACAACTACTGGCAAATTTTTCATCAGATTTAAACAGTTTGTTCCCACATACTTCACAATAATATGTACCTATTCCCTTCGCATCCCAATGCTTACCTGTAAATGGAGCTTCAGTACCTGCTTCAAATGCAATATGATAAACTTCAGGAGACAATATACTTTTCCATTCTGCCTTGGGCACATCTAATTTTTCCGTGTCCGAATTTGAATAATAGGGATTATTAGAATGATTCATTTTTTACTCCTTTTTAATTATCGTATTCTATTTATTTTTCAACAAACTACCATACGACAAAGTTCAAAGACTAAAACCAAAAGTTGTTATTTAACAGTTTCGTTTACTAAATCGGCTGCTTCACTCAATAATACAGCAGATTGAACTTCCAATCCTGACTCTTCAATCAGTTTTTTGGCTTCTTCAGCATTGGTTCCTTGTAATCTGACTATAATAGGAATATCAATATTTCCAATAGATTTATAAGCATCAATCACTCCTTGTGCTACACGATCACAACGAACTATTCCACCGAAGATGTTGATTAAAATAGATTTCACTTTAGGATCTTTCATGATGATACGGAACCCTGCCTCTACGGTTTCTGCGTTAGCTGTTCCACCCACATCGAGAAAATTAGCAGGTTCTCCCCCACTCAATTTAATCATATCCATGGTAGCCATCGCTAATCCAGCACCATTCACCATACAACCTACATTCCCATCTAATTTTACAAAGTTTAAATTGTATTTACCTGCTTCTACCTCGGTAGGATCTTCTTCTGTTACATCTCGAAGTGACAGTAAATCAGGATGACGCATGAGCGCATTATCATCTAACTTCATTTTACAATCTACCGCCAATATTTGATCATCACTGGCTTTAAACATAGGATTAATTTCCAACATACTACAATCTAATCCTACATAGGCATTGTATAAATTAGTCACAAATTTAACCGCATTTTTAAATGCTTTTCCGGATAGACCTAAATTGAAAGCAATTTTTCTCGCCTGAAAACCTTGTAACGGCATTCCGGGATAGACTTTTTCCTTAAAAACCAATTCCGGAGTTTCTTCCGCTACTTTTTCAATATCCATTCCACCTTCAGGAGAATACAAAACAACATTACACTTACTCTCTCTGTCCATTAAAACAGACAAATAAAATTCTTTAACCGGAGATTCTCCTTCATAATATACATCTCGTCCCACAAATACTTTGGAAACCTGTTTCCCTGCTTCACCAGTCTGCTTGGTAACCAATACTCCCCCTAAAATGTTACTGGCAATTTTCTCAATATCATCAGCAGACTTTCCAACTGCCACGCCATGTTGCTCAGTTCCTTTAATTAAACCTTTTCCCCTACCTCCGGCATGAATTTGTGCTTTGACAACCGCAAAATTATTACCATATTCTACTTTCAATTGCTTGTATGCCTCAATAGCAGCATCTGAAGTATCTACAGCTATTCCATCCTGAATAGGCACATTATATTTTTTTAAAAGCTCTTTGGCTTGATATTCATGTAAATTCATGAGATAATATTTTTTTGCGAAAATAACGGTTTTTAAGATAACGCGAAAATCCTCAGGCAACGATTTTAAGAGAATAATCAATCTCTCATTCCAAACTGCTCCTTTTGGCATTTATAAAACAGCATATTGTACCTAAATACTGGACTTCTACGCTACTTTTAATTCTAAAAATAGCTCTTCTATAAAAAAATACTGCTTTCAACGGTAATTTTTTACACCTCCTTCTTTAAATACTTAATGCAATGGGTTAGATTTGCCCCATCTTAGCGTAGATTTATAAATAGAAATGCTCTAAACGTATGAAAAGCGTCTTATACACTACCTTCAGTTGCCTGTTTTTTCTTCTCCTTTTCGGGAATAAAATACAGGCTCAGGCGTTAAGAGGATTACAAAGCCGCAGCTCGTCGGCCACTTCAAGCATGAGCAATAGTGGAAAAAGAGATTCTTTAATTGTTCCTAAGAAAAGAGAAAAGCTGAATATCAATATCCATTATAAAACGCTGGATGACGTACTTGATCAAAATTTGGATACTTCTATTAATGATTTTACCGATTATATTCCGCTTCCGGCAGACCATGTTTATTTAGGGAATTTAGGAACGCCTGCTTATTCACTAATCTATCAACCCAGAAAAAATATTGGTTTCGATGCAGGTTTCCATGCATTGGATATATATCGATTCAATATCGACAGCACCAGATATTATAACACCACCACGCCTTACACCCGACTTCGATATCTCATAGGGCCAAATAAAGAACAACTTATTGGTGTGTTACTTACAGAAAATTTCAGCCCAAATCTTAACATAGGATTTCATTTTCGAAAAATTAATGAACCCGGTATTTTCCAAAACCAGACGACAGACGATAACAGTATCAATATCTTCGTTCATTATAACACCAAGGATAAAAGATATCATGCTTACCTTAGCTTTGTCAGTAATAAGCTTCATGCCGGAGAGAATGGAGGTATCATGGCGGATAGCATGTTGAAAGAGGATGTTTATAATAATCGAAAAACAATTCCCGTTCAACTGGGAGGCAGTAATACAGGAGATGTAGGATTTTTTTCCACCTCTATTCCTACACAATCAGGAATCACCGAAAACTCATGGTTATTCCGTCAACATTATGATTGGGGACAAGCAGACACCATTCCCATTACAGATACTTCTTTTGAATACCAGTATCATCCTAATTTTCGTATAGAACATACACTTAGAGCAACACATATAAACGCCCTTTTCAAAGATAAAACGGCGACTCAATCCGTATCTTACTACATGAATCATTATGGTGTCGATAGTCTTGGATTTTTAGGAATCAATAAATTAAGCGCCGTGCATGACTGGCGCACTTTTTCTAATGACTTATCTGTGATAAAATTCCCGGACAAGATGAATCAGGCTCATTTCCTAAAACTGGGAATCACTTATGAGAATATAAAAGGGGAATTTCTAAAAAACAGCATTAAATTTAACAATCTAAAAGGACACGCAGAATATCATAATTACACAAAAAACGGAAAATGGGAGCTCAATGCGAAAGGAGAATTTGTCATCGCCGGTAGAGATTTTGGAGATTATATGGCCTACGGATCACTGG
The DNA here is from genome assembly GCA_035301605.1 of Chitinophagaceae bacterium. Classification (GTDB taxonomy): domain Bacteria; phylum Bacteroidota; class Bacteroidia; order Chitinophagales; family Chitinophagaceae; genus FW021-bin31. Next base: position 6,807 of record DATGTY010000261.1, read on the forward strand.
AACGCTATCTAAATGAAAAATTTGGACGCATTCAGCTTTCTTTTATGAATTTAAACCAAACCCCTTCTTTCTCTTATCGTTTTTTTCAATCCAACAGCTTTTTAAGTACCAATACTGACCTAAACAAAACAAATATAACTCGCGTTCAATTTAAAGCTGATAATAGTCATTTAAAATACGACTTAAAAGTCAATTACTTTCTGCTTTCCAATTATACCTATTTCAAAAATTTTTACCTGTCCGAGCAAGAACAAACCGCTTTCAACTTATTACAGATTATACTTAATAAGAAATTTGAGTTTGGTCATTTTGCCTGGTACTTCAATTTAGCACTACAAAAAACTACAGGCAATAATCCTTTAGAACTACCTCTAGCATGGACAAGAAACAGACTGGGTTACGAAGGTGTATTATTTACCAATCTCCATTTATTTACAGGATTAGAGATAAAATATCATACCTCCTATTATGCTCCGGACTATTCCCCTGTTTTACAACAATTTATTTATCAAAATGCAGCTAAGATACAAAACGAACTTCCTATTGTTGATGCCTTCATTCACTTCCGCATTAAGTCTTTCATCGCCTACGTGAGAGCAGAAAATCTAAATACACTCATTTCCCCCAATACAATAGAAATACCTCATTACCCTTATCCGAGCTTTGGTGTCAGAGTAGGATTGGAATGGTCTTTATGGAAATAAAAAGGCTTCAGCTAAATTTCTCTATCGCTCCTAATCCAAAAAGTGCATAATCATACTTCACCGGATCAAGCGCATCAAAGTCTTTTAAACTTCTTGTCAACTTCACGGCAGATTCCCAATTTACTTTACTGTGCTCCGGCAACAATTTCAATCTTGCTGCCACCCTGCTCACATGAACATCCATGGGAATAATCAGCTGATCAGTTCGGATTCTTTTCCACAGTCCGAAATCAATTCCATCCTTATCCGGACGTACCATCCATCTTAAATACATATTTATCCGCTTACAAGCTGATTTTTTAAGAGGTGTGGAGATATGCTTGTGTGTTCGTACAGGATGATTTTCATCTTCAAAAACAGTCGCATAAAAATGATTAAGTCCATTTTCTATCGATGAATCTGATGTTTTTATACCCTCACTAAATGCCAGCTCCAAAGAATTATTTTGGGCGTAAAACCTTTTCAGAAAAGAAATCAGATATAGAATATCCGTCGCATTAAAAGTACGATGTACAAATCCCAGAAAGCGTTTCAAATCACTTTCTTCATGCTGCATTATAAAGTCATAGGGAGCATCATCCATCAATTCCAGTAAAAAACGCGACTTTTTGAGTACCGTACTTCTTCTACCCCATGCAAAAAGTGCTGCAAAAAAGCCGGATATTTCAATATCCTGTAATCTTGAAAACTGATGCGGAATAGACACCGGATCCGATTCTACAAAGGCAGGTACACTATACTCCACAACTTTATTATCTAAAAAATTTTTTAATTTAAATGATGACATATAAATTTAGGTATCGTTTTTGTTAATCTTTACTATGTTAAAAATATAATTTAACTTTGATTTAACCAGGCGATATAAACATATGGAAACAATTCAATTTATAGAACTTCTTATATTATTATTATTAATAGGCTTTTTCTCAGGTACTACAATAGCCTTCCAACACATCAACCGTTTTTCTATGGAAATAAAGAGAAAAAAGGGGTGGCTATCCGGGAGAATACTTTTTCAATATAAAAATAATCCTGTTCGTTATGTAGCTTCCAGCGTCATTGGCATGCTTATCTGCTCTATTCTCTTTGGAATATTATTGGATTATACCATTACTCCTTTTTGGGGGCAAATTCCTTTCGGAGACTTCAATTCAGTCTATCTAAAAATAATCGCACTATCCTTAATTACAATTATCCTTTTTTTCCCGTTCATTCTTTTTGCTCGCAGTCATTACAGAGCACAGGCCAATCGTTTGCTTCCTATTTTTTCTTTCTTAATTACTTTTTTTAATAAAATTCTTTATCCCATCATCTCCTTTATGACAGGACTGGCAAATTGGATGTTGCAATACTTATTTAATATAAATATTACAAAGGAAGGACTTCCTTTTGACATTGCAAAAGACGGCTCTCTTATTTATAATGCAGATAAAGATCAAACGACCCCTAAAGGAACCAGCACACAATTTTTTGAAAAAGCACTCAATTTTCCACAGATAAAAATTCGTAACTGTCTGACTCCCCGAAAAGAAATTCAAGCCCTAGACAGCAACTTCACCCGTGAAATGCTCAAGGATAAAATACTTTCCTCCAATCACTCCAGAATTATCATCTTTGATAACAGTATAGACAATATTATCGGCTTCATCCATCAACTTGATTTATTTAGAGTGGATAATTCTCACCTTCACAAACTTATCCGCCCGATGAGTGTGGTTCCGGAAACAATGAATATTATTTCGTTGCTAACTATGATGACTAAAGAGCACAAAAACATCGTTCGAGTGGTCGATGAATACGGTGGTACGGCAGGAATTATAACCATAGAAGACTTGTTGGAAGAAATTTTTGGAGACATTAGTGAAAGAGGCGAAACCAATCAGTTGATAGATCGTCAAATAGCTGAAAAAGAATTTTTATTTTCCGGCAGAATGGAATTAGATTTCTTATCCGAAAAATATGCTTTTCATTTTAATGATACAGAAACAGAAACATTATCAGGTTATATTATTGCCATGCATGAATCTATCCCAAAAGAAAATGAAATGCTCATTATAGGAAATTTCGAATTTGATATTATCAATGTAACTGATACGCGTATTGAAATGGTTAAAATGCGCGTATTAGGGTAATCATATCCCCAATTCGTTAAGAGAGTATTTAAGGAATTTACTACAGCTGAAAAAATATCTTTTCAATTACAAACTATATTATTAAATTTGCGCGACTCATTCTTCAGAATTAAAGACCTATTGGTGACCCTATAGAAGCTCACGTATGCCCAATAAAAAATTAAAAGGAAAACCGGATACGGCAGAAATGTCATTTTTCGACCATATTGAGGAGCTGAGGTGGCACCTGATCCGGTCATTGATTGCAGTACTCGTATTAACCGTAGTCGCTTTTATAGAAATCACTTTTATTTATGACAATATTATCATGGCTCCTACACGCCATACTTTTATCACCTATGAAGCTTTCTGCAAATTTGGTCATTGGATGGGGATGGGAGATAAATTATGTTTGGCTGATGTGAAGCTCACTTTTCAAAA
>DATGTY010000262.1:0-8874 GCA_035301605.1 Chitinophagaceae bacterium
ATGCTATTGCTTCCACAGGCATCATTAGAACAAAAGATTTCATACATTGGGAAAGACTTCAGAATCTGAAAGCACGAAATCATCAAAGAAACGTAGTGCTTCACCCTGAATTTATTCAAGGTAAGTACGCCCTTTATACCCGACCTCAAGACGGGTTTATTGACGCTGGAAATGGAGGAGGTATTGGCTGGGCACTAATAGATGATATCACTCAGGCTACTATTAAAGAAGAAAAAATCATCAATAAGCGTCAATACCATACCATTAAAGAAGCTAAAAATGGCGAAGGTCCTGCTCCGCTAAAAACACCAAAGGGGTGGTTGCATCTGGCACATGGTGTAAGGAATTGTGCTTCTGGTTTAAGATATGTACTATACCTTTATTTAACAGACTTAAAAAATCCTGCTAAGATTATTGCAGAGCCTGCAGGATATTTCCTAGCTCCCGAAGGAGAAGAAAGAATAGGGGATGTTTTGAATGTTCTTTTCTGTAATGGCTGGGTGGCGGATAAAGATGGAAAAGTCTTTATCTATTACGCTTCCTCAGACACCCGAATGCATGTAGCCACCTCCAGTCTTGACCAACTTTTAGATTATTGTCTGCATACCGGATCTGATGGGCTACGATCTGCTCAATCAGTAAAAAGACTCACACAAATAATAGCTCAAAATGCAACTTATAAGCCTTTACAATAAATTTAGTCCATATTATTCATTAGAAAAACAGTTTCTCCATAACCTATTGAAAATTCATCATTAAAACATAAAACTGCTATTTTTAGCTTCCCAAACTGGCATGAATGAACAATAAAATAAGACTAAAAGAAAAAATCGGCTATGGCTTGGGGGACGCCGCATCGTCCATGTTTTGGAAAATATTTGGCATGTATGCCCTATTTTTCTACACCGATGTGCTTGGTATTACAGCAGCTGCCGCGGGCACCATGTTTCTGGTAGCTCGTGTTTGGGATTCTTTATTTGACGTTCTGGTCGGAATTATTGCCGACAGAACGAAGACAAAGTGGGGGCAATACCGACCTTACCTTCTTTGGTTTGCCGTTCCCTTCTCAGTTATGGGCGTTATTACTTTCTTTGTTCCCGAATTTGGAAATACCGGGAAGCTGATCTATGCATATATTACTTATTCCACCATGATGCTAATTTATTCATTAATCAACGTCCCTTATGCGTCCCTACTAGGAGTTTTATCCGAGAATTCACAAGAACGGAATATTTTAGCCTCTTATAGAATGACCTTTGCTTTTATCGGCAGTTTTATCACGTTCATGCTTTTGCAACCCTTAGTAGATCTCTTTTCGAAACTTCTCAACCATGAAGTAAACTCAGTAGCAGGCAATTTCAGTATCAGTACTACCCCGGTTGGTTGGACGTTAGCGGTTGCTTCCATCGGTGTTTTGTGTACTATTTTATTCTTCCTTTGTTTTAAATGGACAAGAGAGAGAGTACAGCCTGCCCTCCAACAGAATGCAGAAAAAAAAGGGCAGATTAAAAGAGACTTAAAAACTCTTTTGCTGAATACTCCTTGGTGGATTTTAGTAGGCACCGGACTTGCTGCCTTGTTATTCAACGCAGTTCGGGATGGAGTAGCTATATATTATTTTAGAGACTACGTACGTTTTGATTATAACATGCCTATTACCAATTGGGATATTACAACCATATATTTCCTGATTGGGCAAGCTGCCAATATCATTGGTGTTGTATTAGCCCCCAAGTTATCAGAAAAATATGGCAAAAAGAATACATTCCTGATTGCAGTATTATCAGCAGGGGTATTCAGCATTGTCTTTTACTTTATTCCCAATAACATAACCTGGATAATGCTTTTCCAAACCATTATTTCTATTTGCGCAGGTTATGTACTTCCGCTGTTATGGAGTATGTTTGCCGATATCGTAGATTATCATGAATTAACAACAGGGCGAAGAACCTCCGGTCTTATATTTTCCTCTTCTTCAATGTCTCAAAAATTGGGTTGGGCACTTGGCTCAGCTTTAACCGGCTGGGTTTTATTTCTCTTCAGCTATGATCACGACTTAATTCAACAGAGCGCAAAAACCATTTTAGGAGAGAGACTGATGATTAGTATCTTACCGGCAGCATGCTGCCTTCTTGCCTTTATAGGAATGCTGTTTTATCCGCTTACAGAAAAAAGAGTAGATCAGATAGGAGAACAATTAAATAGACAAAGAAAGAAACAATAATCCTTATACTTATCCAGTTATTCTTTGACTTAAAACATTTTGATATCTCTCCAGAGGGAATTTTGATGCATTCCGCTCTTTAAAAATATTTTATAACTCGCCACATTTTATGTCATTCCGATTCCAAACACTATTTTTGTTAAAAAAAAGACACTGATGGAAATACTCGAATTTGAAAAGATGTTTTCTTCGGACATTCGTAAAAAAGCAAGCAAGATAAAACTAAGAGAGTTTGAAGAAGAGCGTAAGAATGTATTTGTTGTCTTCGCAGAAGTGCAACAACGGTCTTTGGATGTGCGTATCGAATTAGACAGTCGAGGAAATATAACAGACAGTCGCTGTGAATGTAGTGCGTCTGGCTTTTGTATTCATCGGATAGCACTGATGCAAGAAATCTATATTCAAAAAAGCGGGCAAAAGAAGAAGAGAAAAACACGCAAAAAGAAATCAACGAAGAAAATAACCCCGGCAGAAGAGCTGCTTAACAATCTCCCCGAGGCTGCTATCCGGAACTGGCTATCTGTTTATTTCAAAGGAAATAAAGAAGCGGAAATGGCATTCCTTCTGGAATTTGAAGAAGCTACCAAAGAATATACGGCGGAGGAAGCCGAGCACCTGATTAGACAAACTATACAGTCCGTCATAGGGAAAAGAAAAAAAGGGTCAGCAGCTGAGAATAGAAGAGTCTATAATCTTTTAAAAAAGGTCTTTGAACCGGTTTTTGAATTTGTATTTCAAAACTCCACCCGACCGATTGCTTTCGAAATATACACTAGAACCTGTATGACATTAGTCAGCTACAGCCCCAGTTTTTACAATTCGAGTGTCCGATATAAACGATTCATTGAAGAATTTACAGAAAAACTCAGCTTCCATTTAAATCAGTTAAAAGACAAAGAGGTTTGGGAAAGAGAAGCCACTAAATATTGGAAAATATTACTAGAAGGAACATTCAATATGACATTCTACGTATTTGACTTCATCCTTTCTATTTACCATACCGCAAATAAGGAGCAGAAAAAATTTATTGCCAAGGAAACCTTGAAAGCACTTCAATCCGAAACCCCGGATGAACTATACATTGAACTCAAACTACAGAAAAGTCTCTTAGGTATTCTTGTTGACCACCAACTTTTAGAACCGGTAATCGAATATTTCCCTCCGCTAAGATATGAGAATGAATATAATTTAAAGTTGCTCCATTCCTTATTAGAGACTAATCCTAAACTAGCAGAAGGCTATTGTTATTCTATCATTCAATCTAATGTTCACATAAAATACAATGTGGCCTACTACACCTTTTTAGAAAAATTATATACTCAGACCAATAATCTTAATGGTCTTGCCTTGGTAAAATCATATACTACATCCTACAATCATTTTGATATACAAGACTACCTTTTTATAGAAAAATATTTAGAAGACAGAGAACACTTTAAACAAATAAGGAGTAATCTTTTAGCCCAGTTAAAGACTAGTTTTTATTATCGCAAAGACAGCATTATTCTTTATTTTCAAATTCTCTACAGTGAGAAGAACTTAAAAAAAATGATTCGTGAAATAGATTTTCAGGTTTCTGAAGAGATTATTCTTTCCTACGCAGACAATCTCTTCGACAATCAAAAAGAGGCTTTTTTCTCTGCTTTGATAAAGAGATGGAGCTCATTGGCACATACCCTAAAAACTGAAGAAAAATTAATCAGGTGGGTTGGAGAAAAATATGGCAATGCCTACCTCAGTAAAATAACGGCAGATTCTTACAAGATCCGAAACACTAAGGATATTGTGCGGTTAGCCGAAGTACTCAAAAAAGAGAACCATTAACTTCCTAACCAAATATTATTACCTCTATCTACGTCCGGAAGTACTTTATCAGGATCCAACAATACTTCTTTTATTCCGGAGGTTGTGTTGACCTTAAAAGTCGCTTCTCCATCTTTCTCCCATACTTCTACCGGTAATTTCAATTTTCTGGAATTCCCATTTTCTTCAATCACTTTCACAATAACCGGCATGGGTAGCTTTTTAAGATTTTCAATGGTAACGTTTGCTCCTTTTTCAGGCTTTCCATCAACATACTTTACACTTTTTACCGCCTGATCCAGCTGCCAATTGTTATAAAACCAGCCACGCCAAAACCAATTCAAGTCTGCTCCTGCGAAATTATTTATGGCTCTAAAAAAGTCTGCAGGAGAAGGATGCTCATAAGCCCAGGCTTTAGTGTATTGTTTAAAAGCATAATCAAATCTTTCCTTTCCCAGAATAACATTTCTAAGCAACACCAGTCCAAAAGCAGCTTTAAAATAAGTCACCGGATGAATAACATCTCCTGCAAAAGCGTCTGCCCTGGTCATGATTGGCTTAATATCTCTTTTCTGCAATAGCGAGACTATTTCATCAGCCGGATTACCACCTCCGGGGGCATACTCTCCATCCCTCTTAGGGGCATATTCTCCATCATTAAACGTATTTTGCGTCAGCAAGTCGATAAAGGTATTTACCCCTTCATCCATCCAAGGATATCTTCTTTCATTACTTCCTACAATCATCGGATACCAGCTGTGACCAATTTCATGTACCAACAATGCAAATAGAGATTCCTCTTTTGCCTTCCACCAATTCATAGCCAATCCGGGAAATTCCATTCCAACGACCTTGCCACCTACATTAATGGCTGTTCTGTAAGGGTAGGGATACCATTCTGAGAATGATTCTACCGCTGCTTTTAAATATTCTGTTCCCCGGCCATGACAGCTGTCTGAAGCACTTTCTACCGGATAAAAGCTCATTGCTAATGCTTGTGTATCATCAGGCAAATTAATTCTTGCGGCATCCCACAGAAAAGCTTCAGACGCTGCCCAGGCAACATCTCTGGTATCATTCATATGAAAATGCCAAGTAAGCCATCCATTATCTGTCTTTTTGGTAGCCGGTTCATTCAAATCATCCTTTCCTCTAATTAAAACCGTTTTATCTGAATGCTTCGCTTTTCCCAGCCTTTTTAGCTCCTTTTGGGTCAACACTTCTTTTGGATTATCTAACACGCCAGAACCTGTCACTAACAGTCCGGCAGGAAGCGTAATGCTATAACTGATATCTCCATAATCCAGATAAAACTCTCCATATCCCAGGAATGGCAATGTATTCCAGCCATTCATATCATCATATACACACATTCTCGGATACCAGTAAGAGACTTCATACAACCGACCATTCTCAGTATCCATATAGCCGGATCGGCCGCCTCTACTCGATTCCTGTAGCTGGTAAGAAAAATCAATGTGTAACTTTATTGCACCGCCATCCCCTTTCAAAGGTTCCTGCAGCCTTACCTGCATCCTTGTCCCATCAATCAAGTAATCTGCCGCGTCTCTTTGACCATTCTTCATGATAGATACTTTGGACAGATGAAAACCTTTATCATTTTCTGCTAAGGATGGATTTTTTATCCGGGCAGCCCTAGCATCATTCCGATCGATATTCTGCACCAATTGTAACCAAAGATTTGATAGTTTGTCCGGGCTGTTATTCGTATAAGTAATCAAAACATCGCCCTCAATGACCTTACTAGACGTATCAAACTTCACTTTCACATCATAATCTGCTTCATTTTGCCAATATGCAACTCCGGGAGTTCCATTAGCACTCCGCATACGGTTAGGAGGATGTACATAATCGAGCGGAGCAAATGCCTCATGCGCATCATATTGCGCAGTCACTTTAGTAGGAACAATCAAGGGTAAAATACACAAAAGTACCAGTAGTCTTTTTATCATAAAATTCAATTATTCTATAACACAAAGGAAGATCTTCATTTGTGTTTTTCCTCCAGTAAAACAGAAGCATGTGCTTCAATTCCTTCCCCATTGCCTACATAACCCATTTTTTCAGTAGTGGTAGCTTTTATAGAAATAACACTGGTTTCTACCCCCATACATTGAGCGATTGTTTCTCTCATTTCTGGAATAAAAGGCTTTAATTTAGGTTGTTGCAAACATACAGAGCAGTCCATATTTACCAATTGATATCCTTTCTCTTTCACGAGCTGATAACTCTTTTTAAGAAGAACTTGACTATCAATATTCTTGTAAGACGGCTCTGTATCAGGAAAATGCGTACCAATATCTCCGAGTGCAAGCGCTCCCAACAAGGCGTCACAGATAGCATGCAGAAGTACATCTGCATCACTATGTCCAACACTCCCCTTTTCGTAGGGAACATCCACCCCGCCAATCATTAATTTCCTATTTTCTCCAAGTTGATGGAAATCAATTCCATATCCAATGCGAATTGCTGCCACAATATTATCTTTAACTATTTATCTAAAATTATATAATAAGGAGAATCTCAGCGTATTAGATAAAGGATTCCTCTGTGGGCCTTTCCCTGAAGGAACCAAATACGAGAAATTAAGTCCAAAGCCGAGGTATTTCAAACCTAAGCCAAGAGTAAAAAATTTTCTGTTTCCTTTATGTTTATTCTCATTAAAATATCCTGCTCTTAAAGCAAATAAATTGTTATACCAATACTCCAGTCCAACTGAATATTTCAACTCATGAAATTCTTCCTTAAAACCGCCGGGCGCATCAGAAAAAGAGCCAAAGATACCTGAGATAACAGATTTCTCTCTGTAATCCAAAACCCCATCATCATCCAAATCACTAGAATCCGGCGTAGGAACCAATAATTTATTAATATCAACCGATAAGGTTAATTTATTATAGCGGTCGAATTGGTAGGTATAAGCACCTCCTACTCCCAAATTAGTAGGAATAAAATTTTTATACTGCGCATTAGAAGCATAGGAAATCTTTGATCCTATATTGGTAACAGCCACCCCAAAACGCCAGGTTCCTTGTTTTCCTTGATCAGCAATAGAACCATAATCTACCTTATTGGTATAAAAAACAGTAATGTCCCCTGCCACAGCCTGTCCGGGTTTAAAACTTACATTTCCGACAGAGACACCCGAAGCAAGATTTGAATAAATATAACGAAGCGCAATACCCAGAGACCAATGTGGAGATAACATCCGTGCGTAACCAGCATCTACAGCAAACTCCCGAGGATGAAAAAAGCCCTGTCCTTCGCCCTGACTATTGCGAAAGCGCATGTCTCCTAAATCAAAATAGCGAATAGAACCACCCACAACCTGACGATTATCTAGTTTTTGATAGCCACTCAAATAAGCTAAAAAAACATCCGACACCAATTCTGTTAACCAGGGAGTATAAGATATAGAAATCCCGGCATCTTCCTGAGCAAAGTTTAATTTTGAAAAATTCCAATAAGTCGCACTTGCATCCGGAGAGAGCGCAACGCCAACATCTCCCATAGCCCCACTTCTTGCATCCGGAGAGATGCGTAAAAAAGGCACAGCAGTATTAATCACATTTTCCCGACCAACCGTATTAGGACTTACGACCGATCCACCCTGCGCAAAAGCCTGTTGACCAAAGCCAACCAAAACCATTGCCGAAAGAAGAAGTCGCCATAATTTGTTCATTACACTTTTTATAACCTTCACTTAGAATCCCAATAAAAACGTTAAAGTTAGCAAAATAATTAAACTAAGACTCCCCAAAAAGCAAAAATCACCTTTTTCTCTACTAATTTTTGACTTAATAAGCTATTTCGTTATTAAAATAAAAACATTACATTTGCATAAGAAGTTGGTACTAAAACCTAATATTCAATGAGAAATGTCCACCTTAAAACTATAGTTTTCCTATTTTGCCTTGCTTTTCTATTTAGCTCATGCAGCTTATTTCAGAAGAAGCATCAAAAATCTTCCGCTACAGGATGGAACTATAATGATCCGGAGTGGGGAGGTTTCTTTGTACCTGAAAACACTGAACAACAGGCCGGTCCCGGCTTGGTCTTTATTCAGGGAGGAACCTTCATGATGGGTGCGACCAATGAAGATGTTATGGGCGACTGGAATAATGTCCGCCATCGTGTAACCATCAATTCATTCTATATGGATGAAACTGAGGTTTCTAATGTTAACTACAGAGAATATACATATTGGTTAAAAAGAATGTATGGCGGATTCAATAAAGAAGTATATAATCAAGCGCTTCCGGATACATTGGTATGGCGGAGCCAGCTTTCTTATAATGAACCCCTGGTAGAATATTATTTCCGGCATCCTGCATATAATGATTTCCCCGTAGTGGGCGTCACCTGGGAACAAGCAAACAAGTATAGCAAATGGAGGTCTGATCGTGTTAATGAGATGCTACTCATCAAGAAAGGTATTATCTCTAAAGGAACGATTATTAATGGACAGGGAGAAAATCATTATACAACAAAATCTTATTTACTGGGATTGTACCAAGGAATGCCGGGTAAAGCCATACAAAAAGGAAAATCTCCTTACCAAAATCCGGATGGCAGTCCAAGACAAATTAAATTCTCTGACGGAATATTATTACCTAATTACAGACTACCGACAGAAGCCGAATGGGAATATGCTGCTTTAGCATACGTTGGTCAAAACCCAGACCCTTCTTCAAAACCCGGACAACGTGGAGAAAACATGATTTTAAATCATCAGGTTTATTCCTGGAATAAAAACGCTAAAGGACTTCGAGATCGAAGAAAAGGATCATGGCAGGGAGAGTTTTTAGCCAACTTTAAAATAGGAT
>DATGTY010000263.1:0-3294 GCA_035301605.1 Chitinophagaceae bacterium
TTAGAGAACCAAACCACTAATTTTACAATAAAGATATCATACAATTGGTCAAACATCCAACCTAAATAGAAAAAATGGTAAATGGCTTTTCCCAATCCTTTTGACTTCATATTATAAGCCACTTTTGGCTTCTTCACATAAATACGATAAGCAATAAATACGCCCAGCAATGCAACTACAGCAGTCACAATTTGCAACATCATTTCTTTACTCTCCATTCCTGCAGCTAACTGCACAGAAGGTAATGCGTTATTTACAAAATCAGAGAAAGGAGTAAAATGTCCCCAGGCATGTGGAATTTCGATAAACCCGGCAATAAGAGATAAAATACCCAATATTATCAAAGGAATCTTTATGCTTGCCTTGGGATAATAAGAAACTTTTTTCTTTTGTTCTCCATAAAAAGTGGTAAACACCATCCTGAAGGTATAAATTGCCGTGATAAAAGCGCCCACAAATCCGGCAATCCACAACCAGATACTTCCTTGCGTAGAAGCTAAGGAAAAGAATAAAATTTGATCCTTACTATAAAATCCAGCCGTCACAATGGGAATAGCTGCCAATGCTGCAGAACCAAAAAGAAATGTCCAAAAAATCACCGGTAATTTTTTCCTTAATCCACCCATTTTAAACATATCATGTTCTCCACTCATAGCCATAATAATAGCACCTGAACCTAAGAATAATAATGCTTTAAAAAACGCGTGAATCATGAAATGAAAAACACCTGCTGACCAGGCGCCAACACCCAACGCCAAAAACATATATCCAATTTGGCTAATAGTAGAATATGCCAAGACACGCTTAATATCTTTTTGAGCCAAGGCACTACAGCCGGCAATAATCAGCGTTACAGCCCCAATGATGGCAACTAATAACTGAACTACAGGCGCTAATTCGAACAACACGTGCGTTCTGGCGATCAAATACACTCCTGCAGTCACCATTGTAGCTGCATGAATTAATGCACTCACAGGTGTGGGACCAGCCATTGCATCCGGCAGCCAGGTTTGTAAAGGAAGCTGAGCAGATTTGCCTAAAGCCCCTCCCAATAACAATATAGCAGCCCAAAAAGCCTGTGTATTACCGGCAGACCAAGTAGAAGGTGCGGTAGTCAAAATATCCTGAATATTTAGTGTATTAAAATTATTGACTAATAAAAACAAACCAATAATAAAAGCCGTATCGCCTACACGTGTTACTACAAAAGCTTTTTTCGCAGCTAAAGAATTTTTCTTCTCTTCATACCAAAATCCAATCAATAAGAAACTACAAAGACCAACGCCTTCCCAACCTAAATAGAGTAAAAGCAGATTGTCTGCTAATACCAACATCAACATGGAGAAGACAAACAAATTCATGTAGGCAAAAAACTGTGCATACCGCTTATCCCCCTGCATAAATTCGGTAGAATAAAGGTGAATAAGAAAGCCTACAAAAGTAATAACAAAAGTAAATATCAGGGACACAGGATCCAGATACAATGAAATTCCGGGAGAGAATCCGGCAATATCAAACCAGGTCCATAGTGTTTGTTGGAAGAAATCTCCGCTGGGAGGAGAACTCAAATAAGAAACCCCTATACAAATTGTCAGTATAGCAGACAACCCAACACTAAGTGTTCCCAGAACACCACTACTTTTCCCCGGCATTCTGGTTCCCCAGAGAGCTAAAATTAAGAAGCTAACCAACGGCAGAGCCGGTACGAGCCAAAGAAGTTGATATATACTCATATATTAATCTCTCAACTGGTTTAAAGTATTTACATCTACCGTTTTGTATTGGTGATGCATTTTTAAAATCAATGCTAAGCCAACCGCTACCTCAGCGGCTGCCATGGCTAAAATAAACAAAAACATAACTTGTCCATCTGCATTTCCCCAATGCGTACTGGCCACAACAAATGCCAACCCGGCCGCATTCAACATAATCTCAACTGACAGCAACATAAAGACCAAATTTCTTCTGGTCAGTACACCAATAAGTCCAAGTGCAAACAGAATAGCTGCCAATAACAATCCGGTATTCATTGGTAAATCAATCATAACACTTCTGCATTTTGTTTTTCATCTAATTCCACTTCATCTTCCTTTTTACGAAGATAACGATGATATTCTTTTTGTTTTTCACTCCCTATATGATAAGCGCCCACTACACCGGCCATTAACAACATAGCTACCATTTCCACTCCCAATACATAAGGACCAAAAACAGCTTGCCCAACTTCATGGGCAGAAATGACTGTTGTTTGACTACCTAAATCTCCAGAAGCAGAAAATACATAAATCAATTCTCCCAACAGAATCAAAGAAAAGATTCCGGGACCGAGCCAAGAACTCAAATTGAACCATTTAGCTTCCTGCCTTTCCGCCGCCTTCCCCATATTCAGCATCATCACCACAAAAATAAACAACACCAGAATAGCACCGGCATAGGTAATGACCTCAAAGGCGGCCAAATAGGGCGCACCTAACAAATAAAAAATAACGGCCACAGAAAGCAGAGACACAATCATATACAATAGTGCATGCACTGCATTCTTCCGGGTTATCACCATGATAGTAGTGATAATGGCCACTATAGCTGCTATATAAAATATAATATTCATTAGGGTAACAATGATTTTATATCTACAGGTTTATTCTCATTTTCACCTTCTCCTTTTCCTTTCACCCCGGCATCCACTCCTGCTTGTCTATAGAAATTGTAGCCGTGATATTTTCCTTGTCCGGCAATCAATAAATCTTCCTTTTCATACACTAGATTCTGACGATTATATTCTGCCATTTCAAAATCAGGAACTAACTGAATAGAATAGGTTGGACAGGCATCCTCACATAATCCACAAAAGATGCAACGGGAAAAATTAATCCTGAAAAATTCGGGATAGCGTCTTTCATCTTCATCTTCCGTCGCCTGTAAAGAGATACAATCTACCGGACAAGCAGCAGCACAAAGATTACAAGCCACACAGCGTTCCTCACCATCCGGATCGCGCGTCAGCACAATGCGTCCACGCCAACGTGCAGGAAGATAGTTTTTCTCTTCAGGATACTGTACCGTCACCCGCTTTTTAAACATCCGTAAAAAAACCAACCACAAGGTTCTTAAATTGCTAAACATGAATGCCTCCTTTTCTATTTATATCTAAATTCATTTTTTTCATTTATCTCTTCTCCTTATCCCAAGTATAACACTATCGCGCCAGTCACCAACAGATTAAGTAGCGATAGCGGTAATAAGTATTTCCATCCATAAGCCATCAGCTGATCATATCGAGGTCTGGGAAGCGCC
>DATGTY010000264.1:0-2655 GCA_035301605.1 Chitinophagaceae bacterium
ATTAAAAGAGTATAAAAACATTAACGAAAAAAGCCTAAAATAAGTCATTATGGCAGTCTTTTCTGCAATGGCACAGACTTTGAATTTCTAAAGAAAAAAGAAAATAAACATGGCTCAAAAAGGTAAAATAAACGTTGAAACGGGAAACATATTTCCTATCATCAAGAAGTTTCTATATTCTGATCATGAAATCTTCCTTCGCGAATTAATCAGCAATGCAGTAGATGCAACGCAAAAAGTAAAAACACTTTCCGGTGTTGGTGAATTTAAAGGTGAGTTAGGCGACTTGCGCATAGATGTCAAACTCGATGAAGAAAAGAAAACCATTACCATTTCCGATCATGGGATTGGAATGACGGAAGAGGAAGTTGAAAAATACATCAACGAAGTCGCTTTTTCCGGTGCAGAATCTTTCTTAGATAAATATAAAGATAAAGATGCTGCTACTATTATCGGACATTTTGGATTAGGCTTCTATTCCTCCTTTATGGTCAGCGAAAAAGTAGAAATCATATCTAAGTCATGGCAGGAAGATGCCAAAGCTGTTCGTTGGGAATGCAACGGCGACCCGGAATTTGAAATGGAGGAAACAGAAAAAGAAGAAAGAGGAACAGATATTGTGCTTCATGTCAATGAAGAAAGTAAAGAATTTTTGTCTATTGAAAGAATCAGCAGTATTCTCAAAAAATTCTGTAAATTCCTTCCTATTCCCATATACTTTATAAATAAAGACAGCAAAGAGGATGATAAACCAATCAACAACACCAATCCGATTTGGACCAAAAAACCAGCCGATTTAACCAAGCAGGATTATCAGGATTTTTACAATGAGCTATATCCTTTTAGTGAAGCTCCACTGTTTTGGATTCATTTAAATGTTGATTACCCTTTTCACTTAACTGGAATTCTGTATTTTCCAAAAATAAAAAACAATTACGAAGTCCAAAAAGACCGTATTCAACTTTATTCTAATCAGGTATTTGTTACGGACGAAGTGAAAGACATTGTTCCTGAATTCTTAATGCTGTTACATGGCGTGATCGACTCTCCGGATATTCCACTTAATGTCAGCAGGAGCTATCTTCAGGGAGATCCCAATGTTAGAAAAATAAACAACTATATTACAAGAAAAGTAGCTGATAAACTCTCTCAGATCTTCAAAAAAGACAGAAAAGAATTTGAAAGCAAATGGGAATCTATCGGTCTCTTCGTGAAATACGGCATGCTTACCGATGAAAAATTCTTTGAAAAAGCAGGACAAATTCATCTGATGAAAGATGCTTCTTCCGATAAATTCTACACCCTGGAAGAATACAAAGAAGCTACGAAAGCCATACAAACAGATAAAGAAGAAAAAAACGTTATTCTTTATACTACCGATGCAGTTCAGCAAAATAGTTACATTAAAGCAGCCGAGGGCAAAGGCTACAAAGTAGTGTTGTTTGATTCTGTCATCGATTCTTCTTTCATAAGCCAGATGGAAATGAAGTGGGAGAATGTTCGTTTCACACGAGTGGATGCAGATATTGTTGATCATTTAATCAACAAAGAAGAGACCTTGGAAAGCACCCTCTCTAAAGAGGAGGAAGAAACCCTCCAATCCTTATTTGATAAAGAGACTCCGGATAAAGAAGTCAAGATAGAATTAAAAGGATTGAGTGAAAATACGCCACCCGTTATTGCAACGAGATCAGAGATGAGTCGCCGGCTAAAAGAGATGGCACAGAATGGTGGACAAGGGATGAATTTTTACGGAAACATGCCTGATGAGGTAACGCTTACCGTAAATACCAATCACCCTATTTACCGAAATATCATCAAAGATAAAGACAGTCAGAAACAAGAAAATTATATCCATAATCTTGCGGATTTGGCTTTACTCTCTCAAGGGATGCTTCAAGGGGAGAAATTGACCAATTTCGTAGATAGAAGCATTAATTTGATGGACGGAAATAGCAAAAGCAATATTATCGTAGAACCGTAATAAAGCACATATTTTATATAAAAAAAACAATAATAAATATTTTTCTCAGACTTAAATTGATTTGGGTTCAAATCAAAATTCACCTATTTTTGCATTGAACCCAAACCAATATTGTGGAAGAGTTGATCTCATTTCAGAACAATCTATTGGCAAATGTTACGGATAAATGGTTTCGTTTTCTTTTTGACAAGCTAAAAACAGAAGAAAAGCTACTTGGACTAAAAGGCCTTAGAGGAGTAGGAAAGACTACTCTCCTTTTACAATACTTAGCTTATGCTTTACAGAACACGCCTAATATTGGAAGTATTAGAGAGACTTTTTTTCTCAATCAATTAAGCAATGCAGGATATAACGTGCAACTCAGTGCGCATTCAGATTTTCTCATTAATAACAAATGGACTTTTGAAATTGGTGGCAAGAACAAAAAAGAACGACAAATAAAGGGTATCTCCGACAGCTTTCTTGCCTTAGATGAGATAGAATACGGATTTTCAAACCATATCCCACTTTGGTTGTTTGGTTTTTTGTTGCATATTCCGGTGATATAGTGCCAGTGATTCCGGTGATATAGTGCCACTTTTTTTAGAGCTGTTTAAGGTTAGGCAAAGTTATTAAAAATTAGCCTTTCAGTTTCTTTTTTTTTCGCATTGATTCCCCTTTTAATTCTAGCC
>DATGTY010000265.1:0-6343 GCA_035301605.1 Chitinophagaceae bacterium
ACTCATCTTCTATTATAAAGCAGAAGCCCAATACCAAATTTTTGAATGTACTACGTTTGAAATTATGGCTTTATAATAAAAAGTATAATGATCAAAAGACCGGAAAATTGTGGAATTGGTTTTTGATTGATGAAAATATGGAACCTCCGGTTATTTATGACTCAAGTTTGGCAGGGCAAACAACTAAGAATATCGTTAGTTTCCTGAATAATCAGGGCTATTTCTATGCTACTGCAGATTATTTGGTGAAAACCAGAAATCGAAAAACAAAAGTGACCTATCAAGTAAATACAGGTCATGTATTTATGATTGATAGTGTCGGTTATAAAGTGTCTGATTCCAGTATTAAAAGCGCGATGCTGAATGCGGAAAAAAAATCATTCATTAAAAAAGGAACGCCTTTTAAGGTGTCTAATTTGGTGAAAGAACGAGAACGATTGACGAAAGTGGTTAGAGATGCCGGGTATTTTCATTTTTCCAATGCCAATATTCGCTTTGTGTTGGATACGGTAGATAAGTCTATTTTTGGTAATATTTTTGATTCTTTTACCGGGCTGGTAAACAGTTCCACTGATCAAAAAGACGAACATCCTAAAATAGGACTGACCGTAGATGTAGTAAAGCATGCGGATTCGTCATTAATGCATCCTTATTATATCAGGGATATTTATGTTTATCCGGATTACTCTGCTTATGCTGTTCCTGATGATTCTTCCTATGATGAACAAACGTATGAAGGGTTGGAAATCAGATCACTGTCGAATATTATACGTCCGCGTGTATTGAGGGCAGCCATACGACTTCATGAAGATGATTTATATTCAGAAACAGAGAGAAAGAGTACGCTGAGACGTTTGAATAATTTGGGGGTATGGAAATTTGTGAATGTAGAAATGGATACCGTGGGTCGGCAGAGTGACAGTCTGGATTGTTTTGTTTTTCTCATTCCGGCCAAGAAACAGCAGCTTGGAGCGAATATACAGACTACTACTTCGTCAGGAGATTATATTGTAGGAGGTGCATTAAGTCTGAATTATAAACATCGGAACACCAATAGAGCAGCCAATCAGCTTGACTTAAATCTGAAAGGTGGAATAGAATGGAATTCCAGACCGGACGATGGTCTGTTTGTGCAAGCCAAAGAATTGAGTGGAAATGTACAGGTTTCCTTTCCTCGATTTATAGTGCCTTTTTTTAAGGTTCGAGATGTTGCTTCTTTTACTCATCCTCAAACAAATGTAAGTTTGGGATTTAATAATCTGGAACGTTTGAATTTTTTCTCCTGGGCAAGTTTCAAAGGATCTTTTGGATATAGTTGGAATGAAACCCCACTTAAACAATGGGTGGTGAATCCCATTTTTTTTAATTATAACAATATTTATAACATTAGTCCGGGATTTAGGGCGCAGTTGGAAAATAATCCTTTTTTGAAGAATAGTTTCTCATCTGTCTTTATAGAAGGGGAAAATGCTTCTTTCATATTTAATGACCAAAAGTCAGGGAATCAACCGGATGTCAATTATTTGCGCGTGAATTTTGAAGAATCAGGTCTGTTATTGAATGGAGTGAATGGAATTGCAAAGGGAGTGTTTGATCAAAAATCGTTTTTAGGGAAATTAGCGGAAGTGAATTATTCTAATTATGTCAAGTTTAGTGCAGAATATAAACATTATTTTAATCGGGAGCATTCAACTTTGGTCACGCGTATTTTTGGGGCAGTGGGTATTCCATATGGAAAATCCGAGGTTTTGCCTTATATCAAACAATTTACAGCCGGTGGCCCCAATAGTATGAGAGCCTGGCGTTTACGTTCGTTAGGTCCCGGATCCTATTACGATCCGGATATAAATGATCCTGATGTCTTTCCTGATCAGACCGGAGAGATGAAATTAGAAGCGAATGTGGAATATAGGTTCGATATGTTTTCTATGTTTGATGGTTTTCTGAGTTTAAAGGGTGCTGTATTTGTAGATGCCGGTAATATCTGGAATCTGCATAAAGATTCTTATAAACCCAGAGCAGAATTTGAACTAAACCGTTTTTATCAGGATATTGCAGTAGGTTCAGGAGTTGGATTGCGCTTAGACTTCTCTTATGCTATTCTTCGTTTGGATGTTGCGACCCCGTTAAAAGTCCCTTACATTAGTAAAAATTATGGATGGGATTTTGAAAGTATCAAACCTTTGAGTTCGGATTGGCGCAGGCAGAATCTGATTCTTAATTTTGCGGTGGGTTATCCGTTTTAAGGTGCTCATGAATATTCACAATGGTAGTTTTTATGTCAGTTGCGTCTTCTACTGCGAAATCTCCAATTTTGGTACGACGAAGTTTACTGAGATAGGCTCCACACCCCAGGCTAGACCCAAAATCATTTGCCAGAGAGCGAATATAGGTTCCTTTGCTACATTTTATTCTGACATCTATTTCCGGGAATGCAATACGGGTTATTTCAAATTCTTTTATTTCTACCGATCTTGGATCAAGCTTAACTTCTTTTCCTTTTCTGGCTAGTTCGTACGCCTTTTTTCCTTTTTTCTTTACTGCAGAATGAATAGGCGGAACTTGTTGTATGGTTCCTGTAAAATCCTCTTTGGCTTTTTCAATGTCGGCATTCGTTAATTCTGAAATATCTTTAAAATCTGTTGGTTCAGATTCTAAATCATAAGTTGGTGTTACTGCTCCCAGATAAAAAGTACCGGTATATTCTTTTTCTAATCCCTGATATTCATTTATCCTTTTGGTGAATTTTCCGGTACAAAGAATTAATAATCCGGTAGCTAACGGATCTAAGGTTCCGGCATGACCTACTTTAATCTTATGTTTTTCAGGTGTTTTAATGGCATAACGCACCTTGTTGACTACGTCAAATGACGTCCAGTTTAGAGGTTTGTCAATGAGTAAAACCTGTCCTTTCTGATAAGGATTATCCGCTTTCTCCATATCTATAAACCGAGTACATCTCTCATAGAAAAGATGCCCTTTTTATCGTGAATAAACTTTGCTGCAGTCAATGCTCCTTGAGCAAAGCCTTTACGGGAATGAGCCGTATGTCGAATCTCAATTTCATCTATTTCTGAACCATATCTAATGACATGAGTTCCGGGAGTAGGATCTATTCTTTTGGAAATGATAGATAATTCTTCTGATATGGAAGTCTTTTCATTTATCCAGGATGTTTTACGGGGAACATCTGCCAATATTTGTTCTGCTAAGGTAATGGCCGTTCCACTGGGAGCATCTTTTTTTTCTGTATGATGAATTTCCTCCATTTCTATATTATATTGATCCTGTTTACCCATAAGAGCCGCCAACTTTTTATTGAGCTCGAAAAAGATATTTACCCCTATGCTAAAGTTAGATGCATAAAGAAAAGATCCGGCTGTCTTTTTTACTTTTTCTTCTACTTCTGATAGGTGATCTAGCCAGGCTGTAGTGCCGACTACAACAGGCGTCTGTGCATCCAAACATTTCATGATATTGCTAAATGCGGTCTGAGGCGTAGAAAATTCTATGGCTACATCCACCTTTTGGAGGTGATTGTTGTCGAGTAAATCGGCGTTGTCTTTGTCTATTTTAAGAAGTACTTCATGGCCTTGTTCCAAAGCAATGGCTTCAATGGCTTTTCCCATTTTACCATATCCTACTAAAGCAATTTTCATAATAGTAAAATTTTTAAAAATGATAAGTAAAACCAAATCCGGCATAAAGTTGGTCTTTATGCGTGATCGGTCCAAATTTTAAATTCGTCAGTGGGCTGGTTACATGAAAATTATATAGATAGCCAAAGACGACTGCATCAATGATATTGTAGAGATAGACTGCTGCAAATCCTAAAACAGAATAATCTACATATTGTCTATATCCATCTCTGATATATTTGAGTCCATCCGTATTATAAACATCAATTTCCGGATCTCCGGTTTTTTGTCCGTTTAGACGTAAGCGATAGGCATTCCTAAATGTGATGTAATGATTATAATTGAAAACGAATACGCCAGCGGCAACGCCAATTCCTGCTAACATAAAAGGAACTTTTATGTATTGTTCATTATAAATTTGTCCCAACCCTGGAAAAATAGCAGAGTATAATCCTGCTCTTCTGGGGCTGTGTACCTTTCGGAGGCTATCCCATTTTATTTTTGTTTCTAAATCCCGAAAACCTTTCATCGAGGTATCTGCCTTTAGGGTATCCCTTTTTTTTACGGTAAATGACGAGTCTGCTATATGAATGGAAGAGTCTGATTGAGCTGAAAAAGAGGTTACCTGCATACTATCACTGCTTTGGGCATAGAGTTCGTTCCCAACAAATAAACTGCCCAGTAAAAGACAGATTGTAAAAACTGATTTTAAAATCATGAACCTTTTCAAAACTAATCTAACATTAAATCCAATAGATGATTAAGCTCTTCATCCGAATAAAAATCCAGCACAATAGAACCTTTTCCTTTATTATTCCTTTTTAATTTTACTTTGGTAGAATAATGAGAGGCTAAATTATCTTGAACTTTTCTATATACAGGAGGGAGAGTACTACTTTTACTGCCTGATGTTTTAGGTGAATTTACCTTTTTAGCCAGGGCTTCTGCTTGTCTAACAGAAAGTTTTTTTTGTAGTATTTCCTTGAAAACGAATAATTGTTTTTCTATAGTTGGGAGGCTAATCAGTGTTTTAGCATGTCCCATGCTTATGATGCGGCTGCGAACAGCTACCTGAATATCCGGAGGTAGTTTGAGTAGTCGTAAGTAGTTTGTAACAGTACTTCTGTTTTTACTCACACGTACTGCTAGTTCTTCTTGTGTCAAATTACATTCATCCATCAATCGTTCTAAGCTTAATGCCACTTCTATAGAATTTAAATCTTCTCGTTGAAGATTTTCTAAAAGTGCCAATTCCAGATGGGTATCTTCCTTAGAATCTCTGATATAGGCAGGTATATCTTCTAAACCAGCCATTTGAGAGGCTCTCAGACGACGTTCTCCTGAAATGAGTCGATAGTCTTTGCTATTGATAGGAGAAATCGTAATAGGTTGAATGACATCATGAATCTTGATAGATTCAGAAAGCTCTTTCAAAGCGGTTTCATCGAAATCCTGACGGGGTTGTTGGGGATTGGTTTTGATTCTGTTTAATGGAATACGCTTGATTCCTACAGGAGGGTATTGCGCATTCTCAAGAGAAGCGACCGGTTTCTTCTCTAAATCGTTATCCATATTTTGCAATAAGGATCGAATACCTTTCCCTAGTGCTTCTTTTTTTTTATTCGTTGATTGACTCATCGTCTGTAGCTAAAATTTTATCTTCTTTCTTTATTTTAGTTGCATTATTTTTCTGCAAAATTTCTCGGGCTAAATTTAAGTAGTTAAGTGCTCCTTTACTTTTGGGATCATAAATAATAGCCGGCTTCCCAAAGCTGGGTGCCTCTCCAAGGCGAATATTACGATGGATAAGGGTGTCAAATACCATGTTATTAAAATGGTGTTTGACTTCGTTGATAACCTGTTTGCTTAGCCGGAGCCGACCGTCATACATGGTCATCAAAATTCCTTCTATTTCTAGGTCTGTATTCAGGTGGTTTTGTACAATTTTAATTGTATTCAATAATTTTCCTAAACCTTCAAGTGCAAAAAACTCACATTGTACCGGTATGATGACTGCATCAGCAGCAGTTAATGCATTTATTGTAATTAGACCTAAAGAGGGAGAACAATCAATAATGATAAAATCATAATCATCCTTAATGGAATTGACATACTTTTTGAGTACGGATTCTCTATTGGGATGATTAATAAGCTCTAATTCCGCACCTACCAAATCAATGTGTGAAGAGAGAATCTTTAAGTAGGATAATTCCGAGTCTAAAACAGCCTCACTAATAGGCGTGTCGTTTACCATGACGTCATAAATAGATGCTTTTGTATGATTTATATCAATACCTAATCCGGTAGAGCTATTGGCTTGCGGATCTGCATCTATCAAAAGTGTTTTAAATTCGAGGGTAGCCAGACTAGCGACTAAATTAATAGCTGTTGTGGTTTTTCCTACTCCACCCTTTTGATTTGCTATGGCAATTGTATGTCCCATGTTTTCGTCTTTATTGAGACGCCCGACCGTGCGTCCTCACATCCTTTTTATTCTGGCGAACGGTCGTACGCCATCCTTTTCTTCTTTGAGCCACTGATGGATATCTATTCCTTTCCCCAATAGTTTATACTTCAATGGTTTCTCCTATCGAAGGCAAATATAAGCTTATTCCTGCTTGCTTGAATTGTTTTTTGGCGTCTTCTTTATCTAATTTTACTAAATCAAAGGTATCATAATGTATGCCAACTACTTCCTTACATTG
>DATGTY010000266.1:0-3620 GCA_035301605.1 Chitinophagaceae bacterium
ATCATCTAAAGTCCATAAATCCTGAAGAAAAAATCCGGGTAATTGGGTAATAAAAGGTGTTTCTCCATTCTCTGAGGCAATAGTATTATCTTTAAACCAGATATACCGATAAGACGCTCCCAATAATAAGTCGTGACTTCCAAAGGCTCTATTCCAATAAGCCTGACCAAAGACGGTGGTCTGATGCGCCATAAAAAGTTCGGTTCCGTAGGCTGAGTTTTGATCGTGTTTGTTGAAAGACGCCTGTAATGTTATATTCTCTTCTATAGGCAGTTCATATTTTCCTACTATTTCAAGACGACTAGTATAAACGGATTCCTGATATTTCATGTGATCAGTCAATGCGGCATCCGGATTAACTTGTTCAACCATATTCAGCCACTGTTGATTTTTAGCGGGATTGGTAAATTTGGGCACACGAAATCCATTAGCATATTTTCGATTATATATGGTATAGCCGTTCGGCAACACATAATCGGCATTATATCCTGAGGAATTAGGGTTGTCGTTATATGGAATAAAATCTACAAATCCTCGATCTTCTTTATCCCATCCCAACTGACCACCATGACGATTTTCATTGTAATATCTTAGCGAAACACTGGCGGTCTTATGATGCTTTTGCCTAAAATCCCATTTGGTAAAGAAAGAAGACCTTTCTTGAAGCGTTTTATCCATATACCCATTCCCATCGTGGTCATGTTCCATATCAAAATAGTATCCATTTATATTAAACATCATGGATACCTTATCACTCAATTTTGAACTAAAGCCTATATTACCGGTCAATTCCCCCCAGCTAGAACCATCCATATCAAAGAATAATTTTGGAACTGATTCAGCATCTTTTGTAATCACATTAATCACGCCTCCGATAGCTTCTGATCCATATAAAGCAGACGCCGGCCCCTTTACAATTTCCACTCGGTCAATAATACTGTTGGGAATTCCACTCAGCCCATAAACACTTGAAAGAGTGCTAACAATGGGCATGCCGTCAATGAGTATCATCACATAAGATCCGGGCATGCCGTTGATACCAATATCCGAAGTGTTACACATATTACAATTCACTTGCGGATTGACTCCATTCACCATATACAAAGCATCCAACACATTGGAAGTGGAGTTCTTTTGAAACAACTTTGATGAAATAATATCCACAGGTACCGGACTTTCAGATTTACGAACTGCTTTCATCGTCCCCGTCACTACCACTTCATCCATCAATTCGCTTGATTTTTCTAAAGTTATATTACGAGAGAGGTTGTCTTTTCTGTCTAGCTGCACTACCGTAAAATAGGTTTCGTAGCTAATTGCACTTACTCTCAAATGCCAAGTTCCGGATTTAATATTCTCTAACGTATAATATCCATTGCTGTCGGTAATAGCACCTTTATTTAATTCCGGTATAGCTACCGTAGCAGCCTCTACGACTTGACCATAAACATCTGTCACCACTCCTTTTATTCGACTTTTTTGCGCCATAGATAAGGAAGCAAAAAAAAGGCATACGACTGCTCCTAAAGTAATTCTTAAAAATTGCATATAAAAACATCTTTGTCTAATTAGGATTGCAAATATATTAATTTAGTCTAGACTAAAAAATATTTATCATTATTCTAATTAAAACGGCTATTACACAACGCTCTTTATTATAGCTCAATAACAACTACAACATGCATTCATTAAGAATTTTTATTTATTTTCCTTGAATATTTTTCCGGTAATAATTACAAATAGGACGCAAGTCACAAAGTTCACACTTGGGTTTTCTGGCCACGCAAATATATCTCCCATGCAAAATAAGCCAATGATGTGCTTTGTGAATGATCTCTTTAGGAATATATTTAATCAATTGTTTTTCGGCTTGTAAAGGGTTTTTTGCACGCAGCGTCAATCCAATACGAGCAGAAACCCGAAAGACATGAGTATCCACCGCCATATTAGGTTGCTTATACACTACAGAAGTAATGACATTGGCTGTTTTTCGTCCCACACCGGGCAGGGTCATAAGTGCTTTAACTGTTTGAGGAATCTCTCCATCAAAATCAACCATTACTTTTTGCGCCATCCCAATTAAATGCTTTGTCTTATTATTCGGATAGCTGATACTTTTTATCAAAGGGAAGACTTCCTCAAAAGTAGCTTTACTTAAGGCGCTCAAATCAGGAAATTGGGCAAAAAGTGCCGGAGTTGTTTTGTTTACCCGTTTGTCGGTACACTGTGCGGAAAGAATAACAGCAACAAGTAATTGGTATGTATTATCATATATCAATTCGGTCTCTGCGTTAGGATACTTTTCTTCAAAATACGCTAGACTAATGGTATATTTTTCTTTTCTAGTCATTCTCCGAAGCATCTTTTATAATAAAAACATCCTCATTAGGCTTCTTCATCAAATATTTTTCTCTGGCAAATTTTTCTAATTTTTTCGGATCTGATTTAAGGGAATGAAGCTGATGATTAATCGAATCAATCTGATTTTCCAGATACACTTTTCGATCCCCTAATTCATGCAGGCGGGATATATAGCCCACCTGCCTGATAAGGTCATTATTGTCAAAAAAGGTAATCCATACTATAAATAATACGGATACAATGAAATACCTATTCTTTAACCATTTTGGAATTTTTCTTCCCATGAAGAAATTTATTTAAAAAGCTTTTGGGGAAAGTTAGCGGAATGCTCTAATTCTTCCTCAATTCTTAATAACTGATTGTATTTAGCAATACGATCGGTACGAGAGGCGGAACCAGTCTTGATTTGTCCGGTATTTAAAGCAACTGCTAAATCAGCAATTGTCGTGTCTTCTGTTTCACCGGAACGGTGACTCATAATCGCGGTATAGCCATTATTTTGTGCCAGTTGAACAGCATTGATGGTTTCTGTAAGTGAACCAATTTGGTTTACTTTTATCAAAATACTGTTTCCAATTCCCATATCAATCCCTTTTTGAAGTCTTTCAACATTTGTCACAAAAAGATCATCTCCTACCAGCTGGGTTTTATCTCCTACTTTAGCAGTTAATTGCTGCCAACCTTCCCAGTCATCTTCAGCCATAGCATCTTCAATAGAAACAATCGGGTATTTTTCAACCCATTCTGCCCAATAAGCTACCATCTCATCAGCAGAGAGTTTACGACCATCAGAATGTAAGAAATGATATTTCTTTTCATCTTCTAAATACAATTCACTAACTGCAGGATCTAATGCAATACCCACATCTTCTCCGGGTTTAAATCCCGCTACTTTAATTGCATCAATTACAGTTTCTATAGCTTCTTCATTACTCTGTATATTAGGAGCAAATCCACCTTCATCTCCCACATTGGTAGAATATCCCTTTTCTTTTAACACGGCCTTTAAGTTATGGAAAATGGTCGTCCCCCATCTTAAAGCTTCTGAAAAAGTGGGCGCACCAAAAGGAACAATCATAAACTCCTGAAAATCAATTTTATTATCAGCATGAGAACCACCATTCAGAATGTTCATAAGCGGAACAGGAAGCGTACGGGCATTTGTTCCGCCGACATAACGGTATAAAGGAAGGCCAGCCTCCTGAGCCGCTGCTTTAGCAGCTGCCAGACTAACAGCTAAAATAGCATTAGCTCCTAAT
>DATGTY010000267.1:0-8171 GCA_035301605.1 Chitinophagaceae bacterium
CTGGTTTTCAGCTACGCCGTTATATCCCATTACTGTTCCGGAGAAAAAAGCCGAATCTTCCAGCTGGAACTGATGATATTCCTTATTCCAGGATAAATCATAAGTTGGTCGTTTATATTCTTCAACTGAAAAAGAATAATAAATACGTGGATTTTTTACCGACAGGTGCATTTTCCCATTGATAGTACCTTTAGGGAGGGTGAAACTGCCTGCGAAAGAACCATATTCATTGCTTTTTAGTTTGAGAGAATCTATTTTTTGATTGTTAGCATCATACAAAAAGACAGTAAAATCTTTACCTTCTATCACCTCATTTTTGTGCTTTGAGGGCTCTGACTGAATGACTAAACCTTTGAAATATAACTTTTGTCCCGGACGATAAATAGAGCGATCTGTGAATATATAACCCTTGCTTTCTGTCTCTTTTGGATTCTGATGCTGGAGAGCATAATATGGCGTATTGGTTTGGGGCACAAATAGATGGTCATGTCTTTCATCTATTTCAAGTGTCATTCGGCGATGTTGCTGATCTTCTTTCTTTAACTGAAAGAATCCATTGCGATCTGTCTTATATCTATTTCCTCTTTCCAGTTTCCATTCTCTATCTTTCGCATCGTATTCTTTGTACCAAATTCTAACTTTTGCTTTTTTTATCGGTTCTCCCGTCTCACGGTTTAAGACGAGATATTCATTGTTTTTATTTTGAATGTAACTTAAATTAGAAACAGAGAAGGGGATATAAGAAACGGGAGATTCACTTTCATTGAAGGCCTCATTTGCAGAAACTATTAGAGCATACCTTCCTACAGGCAGGCCATCTACTTTTATCTCTGTGCTATGTTGTTGATAATCCTGAGGGAGCGGGAGATTCAGTTCCCAGGATTTGATAACATCTTCTTCCAGTAGCTCATTTAACTTTACTTCATTGCGTGCTATTTTGCGAGCTTTGGTTTCTAATTCTACTACTCTAAACCATGCCTTACTTTCATTTTTATAAGTTACCAATGCTCTAAACGGTTTGCGGGGAATATTGACGGTTTCTACCTTGACAAATAATTTTGAAGATAAGATTTTGTCTTGGAGTTGTTTACATTTTACCTCTGCTTCGTTAGTAGGTTTTCCAGTGATTTCTCTGCATAAATCTAAGGCTTCTTTAAGAGCGTCTTTATATTTTGGATTTTTATAAGCATCATAGTTCAATCCTTTATGATAATACCAGGTTGCCAGTAAATAGATTGCTTTTGATTGTAAGGGGGGAGCATATTTTTCAATAATTCTATTGAGGGCGGAGAGGTAAAGATCATCTTTTTGCGATAAGACGGCATTTTTAAATACAAACTTTAGACGTTCTATACTGATATCAATGAGTGCAGCCTTATATGCATCCTGAAGGTGAAACTGTATCAGGTTTTGATACAATTTTAAAGCTTTCCAGGATAAAGAAGTGGTATCCGTAGTTGAAAATTGTTGTTGAATAAAATCTGTTGCCGGTGAAAAAGCTTTGGGATTATTTATTACAAATTTTTGGGCAGGCTCCGTGAGGGTAGATTCATTGGAAGTGAAATATTTTAAGGCATTATTAGTTAGTACATCGTATAGGGTAGGACGAAGTTGAATAGCATGTTTTCCGGTATCTATTAAAGTGGTATAATCCTTAATATTTATTTTCTTGAGTTCCGTTTCTGGTTTTAGAGACTGTAGAAACAGGTTGCTGATTTTTTCATAAAAATGAGGAAGACTCCAAGATGTTAAATTTTCATTAATCTCCGACGTGGATGTAGTTCTTTGAAGCAACTTATACCTGTTTTGATGAACATAAGACCAGTATAAATTAGCGGATAAATTTTGCAGTAAGGCTTTGGATACCCCTGTGGCATTTTGAACCAGACTATCTACCTGTCTGATATTCTTAATATCGGCATCCTCTTCAATGATATTCCTAAATTTCAATTGATAAATGAGTGCCTTTATCTTTTGCTGACTATTATTATTTTGTTCAGCCCGCGTATAGATGTCTTTTGCGATATCCCAGGCGGTTTTTGGCTTGCCGTTTTTCTGTGCCTGTGAAACTTTGTCCCATGCTTGTTGATAGCTGGATTGTGCCTGAGAAAGGAAAGGAACAAATAATATGAGGAATACGGCGAATATAAAAGAATGTTTCATAACTATTATTAAAGATGTTAGCTGGTCAGAATTCCATAATAGAGGATTTACAGCTAGTATATTATTATTTAAAAATAAGTTAGTTTAATATAAATCAAAAATTAGACCTGAAAAAAGATGAGGGCTATAAAAACGAAAATCCTGCCAGTAAGCAGGATTTTCTGTATTGTTAAAATAGTGAAATGACTATTTATTTAAGGCTTTGGCCATGGACTTTCCGATATCGGCTGGGCTATCCACAACAGTAATTCCACAATTTCGCATAATTTCCATTTTGGCAGCTGCCGTATCATCCTTTCCACCTACGATTGCTCCTGCATGTCCCATACGTCGTCCGGGAGGAGCTGTTTGGCCGGCGATGAATCCAACTACCGGTTTCTTATTATTTTCTTTCACCCAGCGGGCTGCTTCTGCTTCCATATTACCTCCAATTTCACCAATAAGCACAATTCCTTCGGTCTCATCATCTTCCATGAATAGCTGAACGGCATCCTTGGTGGGAGTGCCTATGATAGGATCTCCTCCGATACCTATAGCTGTAGAGATCCCCAGTCCGGCTTTTACCACCTGATCGGCTGCTTCATAAGTTAGTGTTCCGGACTTGGAAACGATGCCAATTTTTCCTGATTTAAATACGAATCCGGGCATAATACCTACCTTGGCTTCGCCTGCAGTAATTATTCCCGGGCAATTAGGGCCTACTAGGCGTGTATCTTTTCCTTGAAGATATTGGTTAACCTTTACCATATCTTGGGTAGGAATACCTTCGGTAATACAAACAATTAGTTTAATACCGGCTTCGGCAGCTTCCATTATGGCATCTGCAGCAAAGGGTGGCGGAACAAATATGATAGAAACATCAGCTCCGGTATTTTTAACCGCGTCTTCTACAGTATTAAATACAGGTCGATCCAAATGAGTCTGTCCTCCTTTTTTAGGAGTTACACCACCAACGATTTGCGTGCCGTATTCTATCATCTGTGAAGCATGAAAAGATCCTTCTGTTCCCGTGAAGCCCTGAACGATAACTTTACTGTCTTTATTTACTAATACACTCATGATCAGTATGATTAATTCTTGATAATTTTAAATATTTTTGTGAAGCAAAAGTAAGGTTTAATTTTTTACTTTTCAAGATTGAAAGGGAAGAACTGCGTTTAATAAAAGGATATTTTTTGTTTCAAAAAGTTTACTTTCCATTTCTCAATTATTCTGAGGATAAAATATGTATTTTTGCGATCTATGGCATTATCCGGTAAGCAGGTTGCTACATTAATTGGGAAGGAATTGAAATTGGAATGGAGACAAAAATATGCCTTGTATGGCATGTTGCTCTATGTATCTTCTACCATCTTTATTTTGTATGTAGCGATACATCGTCCGGAAGCTAAAACCTGGAATGCACTTTTCTGGGTGGTTCAGCTTTTTATTACCGTCAATACGGTAGCTCGTAGTTTTCTACAAGAGGGAGAATCGAGAATGTTATACTATTATACTTTATCAGGTGCCAGGGAATTCATGGTTTCAAAGATCTTGTACAATGTGTTGTTGATGGTGGTGATGAGCTTAATTACCTTGGGGTTGTATGAAGTCTTTTTAGGTAATCCTTTAATTAACCCATTGTTTTATATAGGGATGGTTTGTTTAGGGGGAATTAGTCTCTCTTTGGTGTTTACGATGCTCTCAGCCATTGCGGCTAAAGCTGGTCAGAATGCGGCTTTAATGGCGATTATGGGGTTTCCATTAGTTATTCCTATGATTTTAATATTAGTGAATGCTACGCAAACCGCTTTTCTGCCGGTGTTTCAACCCGGACTGACAAAAATGATTCTGTTGCTCGTCGGATTGGATGTATTGGTTATAGGGCTTGCGATTATATTGTATCCTTATCTATGGAAAGAGTAGGAGTTAGACAAAGTTTTCTTTAAAAGCGGCTTTGATTTTATCGATATAATCCAGCTTTTCCCAGGTAAATAATTCTACTTCTATCGTTTTCTTTTCTCCTTCATAAGAAGTGAAAGTCTTTTCTATAACTTTATTTTCTTTACCCATATGGCCATAAGCAGCAGTCTCAGTATATATAGGATGACGAAGTTTTAGCCTCTTCTCAATGGCATAAGGTCTCATATCAAAAAGTTTTTCTACTTTTTTAGCAATCTCTCCATCCGATATATTGAGATGAGAGGTATGATAAGTATTGATATAAATTCCCATTGGATGTGCAATTCCTATGGCATAGGATACTTGTACTAAAATTTCGTCTGCCAGTCCGGCAGCTACTAAATTTTTGGCAATGTGGCGAGCTGCGTAAGCTGCAGAGCGATCTACTTTTGAGGAATCTTTTCCCGAAAAAGCACCTCCTCCATGTGCTCCTTTTCCACCATAGGTATCCACGATGATTTTTCTGCCGGTAAGTCCTGCATCTCCATGTGGTCCACCAATGACGAATTTTCCTGTGGGATTAATGTGGTATTTGGTATCTTTAGTAAAAAGTTGTTGTAGGTTGGGATGTAATTTTTCTTTTACCCGGGGAATAAGAATATTGATAATGTCTTTTCTAATCTGCTGAAGCATTCTATCATCCGTATCAAATTCATCATGCTGAGTAGAAATAACAATAGCATCTATTCGAATAGGGGTATCATCATCGTTATATTCTATAGTGACCTGAGATTTTGCGTCCGGACGCAAATAAGTAATCTCCTTGTGCTCTCTTCTAATGGTCGCTAATTCTTTTAAAAGCCGATGCGATAAGTCCAGTGCAAGTGGCATATAGCTTTCTGTTTCGTTGGTCGCATAGCCATAGATGATGCCTTGATCTCCTGCACCCTGATTTTCTTTGTCTTCCCGATCTACGCCTCTATTGATATCATCTGATTGTTCATGAATGGCTGAAAGAATGCCACAGGAATCTGCATCAAACATATAAGCGCTCTTGGTGTAGCCAATCTTACGAATAACATTTCGCGTTAGTTTTTGTACATCTAAATAGGTTTTTGAGTTCACTTCTCCGGCTAATATGACCTGTCCGGTAGTGACCATCGTCTCACAAGCTACTTTCGCATTAGAATCAAAGGCTAAAAAATTATCGAGCAGATGGTCTGATATTTGGTCTGCAATTTTATCGGGATGTCCTTCCGAAACAGATTCGGAGGTGAACAAATATGACATGAAAATTTACTTTAAATCGATACAATAACTTACAAATGCTAAATTAGTACAAGTTATTTGATTTTAGTGTAAACTAAATGTAATTTCATGCTGTATTTTGCATGGCCTGTTCCTCCTAGTGCCAGACGACCAATATTCGGACCTCTGGAAAGTGGATCTAAAATTCCCAACCGTAAACCATAATTTTTCTCTTGCCCGGGTAAGTTATTTATAATATGTTGAATATGTCTGGAAATATTAAATTTATATTGTGCAACAGTTTGACCGTCCTGGTTGGTATATTTCTCTCTTAGACCACCAAAGAATTCCAAATTGTTGAATCTCCAACCATAATAAGAACTGTAAGTGGCACCTGCATCTATTAAGTAACCGATTGAGTCTTTTGTTTCATTATTATATTTCCAAAGGAATAGCTCATATGGTGCTGTAAACGTTTCATTGCTAGGATCAAAAATCTGCGTGATAATTAATTCTGCCTTATTTATGAGCATGCTATCCAAATTATTGATATAGGGGAAATCTATATTGGTAGATAAGCCCGAGTTACTTTGTAAGTAAACAATTGAATCGGTTTGTGAACTACTTTGGAAGGCTTCTTCTACCGGAGTGCCGCTATAATCATGTCTCTGGTAGTTTGACCATGCGCCCGTATTGGGATTGAAAGGGAAATAGGCAAATAAAGAGTCTTCCTCTTTGTTATGATAAAATACGCTTATTCCGGTGTAGTCGTCATTTAGTGCATAATATATCATTGATTTCCTTCCCGGAGTGGTGCTGTCAGGTATTAGAGCTAAACCATTGAGCCATTGGTGAAAAGCAGAATCATTTTCTAGAGTTGCAGAACCTGCCTTGCTTATTAATTCATTACCAAATTGATCGTTTAACCGGATACGTAATTGTGCAGGTTGGCGACTATTAACCACTTTAATAGAGTCAGAAATGTCATCAGGAGTTACTGTAATTGAGCCTAAAGGATTTCCTTGGTCAATAATGAACTTTTGATGATTGTAATATTCTCTTGTGGTATCTGAGAAACTAGGATCCGTGATTTTATATACTGTGTAGCTTTGTGTATTCATAGAGTCTCCGTAATGACCGGAAACTCTAAAAGATAATATGATGGAATCTAATGTTGGTTCTTCTCCGGTGAATTCTTCTTCCGGTTTCGCTAAACCAAATTGTGCGTACAGCGCTGCTGTTGTATTTCCAAAAATAGGATCGGTGTTTAGAGCACCGGCAGCCATATAGTTTAATTGGGATGCAAAAACAGAATCATGTTTTTTATGAATCGTTTTTGTCCGTACGGTAATGGTATCTGTTTGCATTACTTCTACGTTATTGGAACCGGATACCAAATCCTCCCCAAGCGCAGTGTATTCATTACAACTTTCAAGTGTATATGCAAAAAGAATGGATAAGGTTATTGCCCCTATCCATTTTATATTTTTGAATCGCATAAGCGAGTATTCATTTTGATAAAAATTTAAGAAGTAGGTGCCAGCTTTTCATAGAAATCCATATAGTTGTCTATCAGATTTTCTTCATCTGAATAAGGGAAGACTTCTTTTTTGTCATTTTCCTTTATTTTTGTCAATAAATCTTCATCTACCATATTATCTCCTATGGCTACTGCATCTGCATAAGTAGCACCGCCTAGGTTTAATGCGGTATTTGTCAATTCAGAAAAAGGGGCTAAATCTTTTTCTTTAATCGTATTATGGATGCGTGCCTTGGATAAGAAAGATTCATCTAATTTTTCATTGAATGAATTCTCCTGCAGGGTGTATATGCTTTTTGCATTTGTAAAAACAGGCTCTCTTTTGTAGGCTGTTTTTAAAAATAAAGGAATAAGCGACGTCATCCAGCCCGTACAATGAATGATGTCGGGAGGCCAGCCAAATTTTTTCACTGTTTCCAAGGCTCCTTTACAGAAAAAAGCAGTTCTCATGATATTATCATCAAACCAATTGTTTTCTTTATCTCTGAATACGAATTTTCTTTTAAAGAAATCTTCATTATCCATGAAATATACTTGTAAACGCGCATTCGGCAGGGAGGCTACTTTAATCAGCAGCGGATGATCATCCTTATCTATAATTACATTGATTCCAGAAAGGCGTACCACTTCATGGAGGCGGTTTCTTCTTTCGTTAATAACACCAAACCTTGGCATTATTATACGAACTTCCATATCTAAATCATTTGCTTTGGCAGCTAACTGATTCAGCGTCTTAGCATAGTCGGTTAGTTGCAAATAAGGTGTCAGTTCCTGCGTAATAAGTAATACGCGCTTTTTGTTATTTGTAACCATTTATTTTGCAAAAATTGGAGATAAATAATTTTAAATCAACTGCAAAGTTACTGTTTTTTTGGATATTAGCATGATAGAATAATAAAGTGACCGTTTTATAGGAAGTCATGGTTGCAGTTTTATGAATAATAATAGAGGTTAACTATGTATATTTTCAAAGAGAAAGAATCATTACAAAAGTTTTTGTTAAAAAATAAATCAGAGGACAGATCGTTGGGGTATATTCCTACCATGGGAGCACTTCATGAAGGGCATTTGGAATTAATGAAAGAAGCAGGGCTTCAAAATAAGGTTACCCTGGTTTCTATTTTTGTTAATCCGACCCAGTTTAACGAAAAGAAGGATTTGGAAAATTATCCGATACAGGTAGAAGATGATATTCGGAAATTAATAGAGGCAGATGTTACTGCGTTGTACTTACCTGATGTACAGCAAGTATATCCGGATGGAATGGATAATCTGGAATTGTATGATTTTGGAAAATTAGAAACGATTTTAGAAGGGGTACATCGAGTGGGACATTTTC
>DATGTY010000268.1:0-4236 GCA_035301605.1 Chitinophagaceae bacterium
TTCCTATTCTTAAGAATACAAATTATCTACTTCCCAAGATAGATAGTTCGGGGGAAGAGATTAGAGCCGTGTCTTTGATAAAAGTGCAGTATAAAGATAGCATACAGCTCAACTTTGCTTCCACGCATCTTGGACTTTCTCAAAAGACCAGATTAATGCAGGTAGATAGTATTTCTAAGATAGCCGCTACTGTTTCAAGTCCTTTCATTATTTGTGGAGATTTTAATGCGACACCGGATAGTGAGGCTATACAGAAAATAACAACGGTATTTCATAGAAGCTGTACGACGGACTGTGACTTAACTTTTCCTTTTGATGCGCCCCGGGAAAAAATAGACTATATTTTTTATAAGGGAAAAAATAGGTTACAACCTATTGACCAGTACGCCATATCCGGGACGAAATGGTCTGATCATTTACCTGTTGTTACTAAGTTTTTAATACAATAATACCGTAGGCACATTTTATTTAGTTCAATTTCGACTACGTCTCATTGTACTAATAAACTGTATGCTATGGCATTATACTCATTTAAAACAACATGAATAGGGCTAAAGAATAAATCATTATGGTATAACTAGATTCCGTTATAAAAAAAGCATGTCCAAATGAAAATAGCGATCATTCGGACATGCTTTAAAGTTTGGATTAGGTTAGAAAGGAAGCTTAATCGTGCTTTTGTTGTAAAATCTTGCCATTGGCATCGATAGCAACATCCCATTCGTTATTATGGTTTTCTAACTCCATAGTGTAATTAACCTGGTCTCCCTCGGTTATTTTAGTTACATCACTAATCCTAAAGCCGTCAAATTCTTTATTGATGGTATTCGTCACTTCTTTGGGAAGATCTTTTTTTGAAACTTCTTCTTCGTGACGCAGTAGTTTGCCTTTTTCATCATACCAGGCTTCATGATCCGTGCCTAAGAGACCTACTTCAAACTCTACCTCGTAGTGATTCATTGCTTTTTCCCATTCTATATCAGAGGCTTTTGGGAAAGTTTTTTGGAATTCCTGTTGAATAGCTGAAGGAACCTGATTGGGTCGTAAATCCTGAGCAAAGGTTGTTCCTGCAAATCCGAAGAGTGCAATAGCACTCATTAACATTACTTTTTTCATAACATTTGTTTTTTAATTATACTACAAAGTAAAAGGGTAAATCTGAAAAGAATTGGGAATGAGCTAAAAACCCGATAGATTATCTATACAACCCTAGAATAACTAATAGTAAATATATTTAACGTACTGTAGGACTGTTTTGTTTAATGGAAGTGTTTGCGCAATGAAATTTTAAATTATTAAGGAGGATATTTTAATGACGACTCTTGAATTTGTTTCCAATTATAACCAAAAGCTATGGAGGATAACCTTTTAATATGTTAGTATATTAATAATTAGGGGGTTCTTTGCATTCATAAAACAGATAATTATGAATCAAAATCAGTCTCAAGATATGTTCGATAATAAGCTTGTCAAAAAGAATAGACGATTATTCATTATACTTATGGGAGTTATTCTGGTAAGTGGAATCGCGATATGGGTTCTATTATCTAGGTCGGCACCCTTAGAAGTAAGCTCCTCTGAACAGATATCAGTTATCGACAGCCTTGATAAGCCTGTAAAGGAGTCATTATTTTCGAAGTATTTTGATTCGAACCGGTTTGATGTTGATAAAATAACGGATTCTGTAGAGAAGGAGTTTGTAGTATATGGTAAGAAGCTTATTAATCATACGTCGAAAATTATAGGTCCTGATGTGAAAGCCGTAGCAATGCGCTTTTCGGGTAATAATTTGGCTTGTACAAATTGTCATCTCGAAGGGGGAGCACGCCCCTATGCAGCACCATTTATCGGGGTATGGGGAACGTATCCAAATTATAGAGGAAGAGATGATATCTTGGGAACACTGGAGAATCGTATTAATGGATGTATGGAGCGTAGCATGAATGGCAAACCATTGCCGTTAGATAGTAAAGAAATGAAAGCTATGTTGGCTTATATAAAATTTCTGAATGAAGGGGTTCCTGTCGGGAAGCAGGTGAAGGGACAGGGTTTTGCTCCGATGAAATTTCCAAATAGGGCGGCTGATTTGAAACATGGTAAAGCGGTATATACTAAGAGTTGCATGCAATGCCATGGAGAAAATGGAGAAGGGTTAAAGATAGGGGAGCTCGAATATCTGTATCCTCCTTTATGGGGAGATGATTCGTTCAATGATGGCGCCGGAATGCATCGCTTGCTTACCGCAGCTCGGTTTATAAAAGCGAATATGCCCTATGGAACTCCGGTGGGGGAGCCGCAGCTTTCGAATGAAGAGGCTTATGATGTGGCGGCCTACATTAATTCCTTCTCCAGGCCTGAAAAAGCACATAAAGAAAAGGATTATCCCAATTTGGAATTAAAACCGCCGGATTGTCCTTATCCGCCTTATGCAGATACTTTGCCTATAGAACAACATCGCTTAGGACCTTATGTATTTAACCAATAATTATTTTATCATTTAAATAGTAGAAACATGACACAAATTCAAAGAAAACCTTTTTTATCAATTCTATCAGTTCTAGGGTTATCCCTATTGTTTCTTTTCATCGGAAATCAACATGTTAATGCCCAATCAAATTCTGCTCGCCAAGTGGCTATAGAATCTGCTCACGCATTTACAGGGGCAAAGGCCAATAAGAAGTATTATAAGGTAGTTTATCAGTTGAATACCGATAATCCTAAAGTAATCAGCGGCGCATTAAGAAATATCAGTAATGCATTGAAAGATCCGAGATTGAAGGGTAAATTGAAAGTAGAATTAGTTGCTTATTCAGGAGGATGGGAAGTATTTAATAAAGACAATGACTATGCTGAAAAGCTACTGGCATTAAAAAAGAAGGGGGTGATATTGGCTCAGTGTCGCAATACGTTAGAAGAGAGGAATATAGATCGCTCCCAGATACTTCCTTTTGTATCTATTGTTCCTTCCGGTAATGGAGAATTAATTATTAGACAGGCCCAGGGCTGGGCAATTGTTAAGCCTTAAATCTAATTTATAAGATCATTAAAAGACAAACAAATGAATATAAAACCCTTTCTTACCAGGTTAGCTTTGGGCATTTTGACGCTATTGTTCACCTTTACAATTGCAGTGGGGCAGCGTTATAAATATGCACCTCCATGGCATGAATCCCCAAAGGCTGCTGTTAATTTTACAATAGATGGAATCGATAATGTTCCTGATTTGTATGGAGATATTAATGACCCTCAGTTGGTTATCTTTTTTGCAGGGAATCAATACATGGTTGCGGGAGAAGTCATAAAAGCATTTAAGAAGGAATACCCTCAATATAAGAGAGTCTTTGCCGAGACATTACCACCGGGGAAATTGATGAAACAAATTGAGGGAGGAAGTCTGGTCATTGGGAATTTAAGAATAACATTGTCAGCAGATATTTATACTGCCGGCCGGCCAAGAGTTATGGAAAAGGAAAAGCTGTTTTCTAGAATTGTTCCTTATGTAAAAAATCATCTAGCAATTATGGTTTACGAAGATAATCCTTTAAATATTCAATCTCTTAAAGATTTAGGTAGAGAGGATGTGAGAGTAAGTATGCCCAATCCGAAATGGGAAGGTATTGGTAGTAAAATTGAGAAAGCCTATGTGAAGGTTGGAGGTAGCGCCTTGAAAAAACAAATTATGAAGATTAAAGTGAAGACTGGGACTACAATTTTGACTAAGATTCATCACCGTCAATCCCCTCTGAATATTTTAAATAAACGCTCTGATGCTGCTCCTGTATGGCTTTCAGAGGTGATTTATCATCAAAGTATTCATCATCCGGTAGATTTAGTTGAAATTCCTAAAGATCAGAATATTTTTGTGACCTATATGGCAGGAGCTCTGAAGACAGCTCCTCATCCTAAAGCAGCGAGTGATTTTTTGGATTTTTTAGCAGGACCCATTGCTAGAAAAATTTACAAGAATTACGGATTTGAAAGTCCTTAAATTTTCTGTGAATTGAAAATTTAGAGAGTTGTCGTTCATAGTTGGGATAAATAACTATGAGCGATTTTATTTATGGTCTCTCAATTGTATTTTTCTCTTAGCACCGTCTCTTTTCTAGAGTTAAAAGTTTCAAAGTAAACAATTTTGAAAGGTCGGTAAGCTTTGATTGATTTGGTTTTTCCTCTATTGTGTTGTTTAATTCGCTGCTCTAAGTCTTGACAATGTCCTTTATAGAAATAATCATGGGA
>DATGTY010000269.1:0-8138 GCA_035301605.1 Chitinophagaceae bacterium
CCTTGTTCTAAACGAATCAAAAGTAGCTGAAATTATTGTATTTACGTCTAATTTTCATTCTTTTGATGTGACCTTTTAGGGCAATTTTGTCTCTTTGGCTGTCCGTGATATTCAATTACACCTGTTTCGAACCATATTGTCCTGTTTTTGCATAATTTCTCCATAGGAAGCCTTTAGCTTTGTAAATGTAACCAATGAATACTAAATCTCAATATCGAGGCACCTTTATCAGCCTTTTTATCGCCACTGCAGCGGCCATGTTAGGTATTGGTATTATAGAGCCTATTATGCCGCTTTATGCAAAAAACATGGGGGCATCGGGTATCATGTTGGGACTTATTTTTTCCGGCTTTGCAGTTTCTCGTATGCTATTTGCCCCCTGGATCGGCAGGATCTCGGACAAACAAGGGCGCAAAAAATTTTTGGTTTGCGGAATATTTTTGCTCATCATTTTTTCTGTATTATATGTTGTTGCCCAAACTCCGCTTGCGTTAATCTGTATAAGAACGGCACAAGGTCTGGCGTCTGTAATGATTACACCTATAGCTCAGGCTTATGTGGGGGATATTACCCCTGTTGGAAAAGAAGGCAGATATATGAACCTTTTCTTCGTTTCTTATATTGGAGGTACTGCTATAGGGCCTGTAGTAGGAGGTGTCCTTTCGGATAAAATTTCCCTTGAAGCTCCTTTTTATGCTATGGCTGCCATGGCTTTTGTGGCTTTGCTTCTTGTCTTTTGGTTGGTGCCCAGAACAACCACGGAGAATAAAAGATCTTCCGGAAAACAACCCTCTTTGTTCAAAGGCTTTAAAAATGTTATTAGAGATAGAAACATGAAAGGTATTTTAATTTACCTGTGGTCCAGAGGTTTTTATCGTTGGGGATTTAACTCATTCTTCCCTATTTTG
Source organism: Chitinophagaceae bacterium (assembly GCA_035301605.1). Classification (GTDB taxonomy): domain Bacteria; phylum Bacteroidota; class Bacteroidia; order Chitinophagales; family Chitinophagaceae; genus FW021-bin31. The sequence continues at coordinate 909 of DATGTY010000269.1, forward strand.
GCTACCCGCTTTGCCCATCTTAGTAAAACGCAGGTAGGATTGGCTCTGTCGGCTTATATGTTAGCGGGTGCTATTTTGCAATATCCCTCGGGAGTTTATGCGGACAAATATGTCAAATACAGGGGTGAATTTATTTTGATTGGTGGACTCCTGAGTGCGATTTGCATGTTCGTTATCCCTTCTCTAAATAATGTTTATGGTATGATTGCTTTTACGCTCATCATGGGGTTAACCAGTGCTTTTTCCCGTGCTTCTACTATTGCTATTCGGACAGAACGAGGGAGAGTACATGGGATGGGAACGGTGGCCGGAGCCTCTACAACTTCAATTAGTCTGGGGCAGGTGGTCGGCCCTATTCTTTTTGGTGTCATTGTGAGTTATTTTAATATTCCAATCGCTTTTTATTTTGGCGGAATTATCGGGATTTTTGGTACGATAATGGCCTTTTGGTATATTAGGAAATTGAAGGTCTGAAGACGGAAGATTCAAAGCTTAAAGCAGAAGGCAAAAGGATTAATATACTAACTGTCTTATCCGCCTCCGCTACATCTAGGCAGGCGGGGCTCTTGTGGGGCAAGCGACTTATCACCTACGACTAACAGACCTACAGACTATTAAAGAAGTCTCCTGTCCTCTGCTTTATACTTATGATTACACATCAAGTTGTGCGTATTGTGCATGTTTCTCAATGAATTCTCTTCTGGGAGGAACATCTTCGCCCATCAACATAGAGAAAACCAAATCGGCCTCTGCCGCACTTTCGATAGTGACTTGTTTTAGAATTCTGGATTCCGGATTAAGGGTTGTGTTCCACAGTTGCTCTTCATTCATTTCTCCAAGACCTTTATATCTCTGAATGTTCACCTTGTCTGTTTTGCCGTCTTGAGATAGTTTTTGTGTGGCTGCTTTTCTTTGATCTTCTGTCCAGCAGTAAATAAAATCTTTCCCGCGGCTAATCTTGTAAAGAGGTGGCTGCGCCAGATAAACATATCCTCTTTCAATCAGGGTTTTCATTTTTCGGAAAAATAAAGTCAGAATAAGCGTTGCTATGTGTGCGCCATCCACATCAGCATCGGTCATAATAATGATTTTATGATAACGAAGTTTTTCCAGATTTAATTCTTTTTCATCTTCTTCCGTTCCCATGGTCACACCAAAAGCAGTAAACATATTTTTGATTTCCTCGTTTTCAAAAATTTTGTGTTCCATTGCTTTTTCTACATTCAGAATCTTACCTCTCAATGGCAAAATAGCCTGAAAATCTCTATCACGACCTTGTTTCGCCGTTCCTCCGGCCGAATCCCCCTCCACCAGAAAAATTTCTCCTCTCTCAGGATCTCTGCTTTGACAGTCGGATAGCTTCCCCGGAAGACCGCCACCGCTCAATACGTTTTTTCGCTGTACCAGCTCTTTCGCTTTTCGTGCAGCATGACGTGCCTGTGCCGCTAGAATAACCTTTTTAATAATGGCTTTGGCCTGTTTGGGATGCTCTTCTAAAAAATAAGAAAGCACCGTGCCAACGGCTCCGCTAACTACTTTTGATACTTCAGAGTTTCCTAATTTTGTTTTTGTTTGTCCTTCAAATTGAGGTTCCGGCACTTGTATAGAAAGAATGGCACTCAGGCCTTCTCTAAAGTCATCCCCGCTAATGGATACTTTGACTTTGTCAAAAAGTTTGTTTTTGTCTCCGTATCCTTTGAAAACATGTGTGATTGCTCTGCGGAAGCCCGAAACATGGGTCCCTCCTTCTATGGTGTTGATATTATTGACATAGGAAAAAATATTTTCATTGTAGGAGTTGTTGTATTGCATCGCCACTTCAACGGAAACATTGGTCTTTTCATCTCGTGTTTCTACGTAAATGGGATCCGGCAATAAAGTTACTCTTTTGGCTCTTTCGTCTAATAATTTAACAAATTCTACAATCCCCCCCTCAGAATAAAAGGTTTCTGAAAGGTCATTATCTTCCTCATCCTGTTCTCTTCTGTCGGTAAGGGTGATTTTTATTTTCTTATTCAGGTAGGAGAGTTCTCTCAGACGGGAAGCCAGAGTCTCTCTGTTGTAGATTGTTTCATTAAAGATGGTATCATCCGGCCAGAATTGTATTGTTGTTCCGGTCTCTTCTGTTTCTCCGGTTACTGTTACTGTGTTTTGTGGGATTCCTTTTTGATAGTCCTGTTCAAATATTTTCCCTTCTCGCTTTACGGTAACGTGAAAATTGGCAGAGAGTGCGTTTACACAACTAACGCCGACTCCGTGCAGTCCTCCGGAAACCTTATAGGTGTTTTTATCGAATTTTCCCCCGGCGTGTAAAACCGTCATCACCACTTCCAATGCGGAGCGGTTTTCTTTGTCCATTTTGCCGGTAGGGATTCCTCTTCCGTCATCAGTAACGATGATGGAATTATCTTTTTCAATACTTACTTCTATATGGGTGCAGTATCCTGCGAGTGCTTCATCAATAGAATTATCAACAACCTCGTAAACAAGATGGTGTAATCCTTTTTTGCTTACATCCCCAATATACATGGCGGGACGCTTACGAACAGCCTCTAAACCTTCAAGAACTTGGATGTTATTTGCTCCATAATCTCCTTTCTCGGAGGCCATTGACAGCGAAGCTGTCTGATCTTGTTCTTCACTCATTTAAAATATTTTTCTTGTTCTTCAATAACGCGTAATGTCATGCAAAAATACGGAATTTTTACCAATTTTCCAGTATGCTAAAAAGGGACGGAAAGTAGGTCTGTTTTGCCCTTTGAAAAGCAAAGTGGACAGGCTTTATGAAAGGGAATGAAAATAGACTATGATTGATTATTCATTTGTCATAGGTTGCATTTTGTGCCGACATTGTATTTTTATCGATTGTGGACTGTGATTCAGTGATCCTTTTTGAGCGCCCATGTCGAATACGGTAGAATCCCCTTGGAAATTAGGTTTGCTATAGAAGGTAACAACAGCTCTTTCGCCTGCTTTGAAAGAATCTGCTTCGTCTGTCCAGTCTGTTTTTGAGTTAGGTAAATTGCTTAAGTCCGGATATTGGCCTGAGCCTTCCAAGACAATGTAGTTGTCGGAAAAATTATCACCATCAAATAAAAGGACTTCACAATCGCTAATTTTGGGTGGTTTTGGATTATTATCGTTATCGTCACTGCAACCTGTCGTTATAAGAATTATAGAAAAGAGACTTAGTGTAAGAAATCCGGAAATGAGTTTGTGAAATGTCATAGCAATAAATTTTATTGCTAAATATACAATATTTATACCAAATGTGATTAGATTTTAGAAACATTCTGTTTTATGCTTTCTTGTGCTTTGGGATGCGGATTAATTTAGATAATTACCTCCTTCTTATGGTGTGAGATTAAAAATTATATCAGGGAGAATAAAAGCTTTATTTTTTTCCTTTATTTATTATGTAATTTTGCAGGCATTATGGAAAGAAAAGTCAGAGTTCGTTTTGCCCCAAGCCCAACCGGAGGAATGCATCTGGGGGGGATGCGTACCGTTTTATATAATTACTTGTTTGCCCGTCAGCATAATGGGAGCTTTGTTTTACGTATTGAAGATACCGATCGCTTTCGTTATGTAGAAGGGGCGGAACAATATATTAAGGATTGTTTGAAATGGTGTGGGTTGGAACCCGATGAAGGAGTTGAACAGGGTGGAGAATATGGCCCATATCGACAAAGTGACCGCAAGGCATTATATCAAAGGTATGCAGAAAAACTTATTGCACAGGGAGATGCCTATTATGCATTTGATACGCCGGAGGAGTTGGCAGAGATGCGAAAAAGAGTGAAGAGTCAGGGAAGTGGATATGACCAACATCATCGTTTGGAGATGAAAAATTCTTTGACTTTATCAGAAGATGAAGTACAAAAATTAATTGATGCAGGCGCGCCTTACGTTGTTCGCTTTAAAATGCCGGAGGCAGAGAGCGTGTATTTCAAAGATTTAATTCGCGGAGAGATTTCTTTTGAAACGAATCAATTGGATGATAAGGTTCTATTGAAAAAAGACGGGATGCCGACATATCATCTGGCGGTTGTAGTAGATGATTATCTGATGGAAATTTCTCACATCTTTAGAGGAGAGGAATGGTTATCCAGCACGCCCTTGCACGTGTTGTTATGGGAAAAATTAGGATGGAAAGACGCTTTGCCTGATTATGCGCATCTTCCTTTAATCTTGAAGCCAAATGGAAAAGGAAAACTGAGCAAGCGCGATGGTGATAAGATGGGATTTCCTGTTTATGCCATGAATTGGAAGGATCCAAAGACTGGAGATTTGACGGAAGGTTTTAAAGAAAGAGGTTTTTTACCGGAGGCGTTTGTAAATATGTTGGCTTTGTTAGGCTGGAATGATGGTACTGAACAGGAAATATTTTCTTTAAATGAATTAGTAGAGAAATTCTCTATTGACCGAATTCATAAAGGAGGTGCAAAGTTTGATTACGATAGAGCGCTGTGGTTTAATCACAATTATATCAAGGACTGCCCTTCTTCCGAGTTTCTGTCCTATTTCAAGGCTTTATTAGAAGAGAAAGGAATAAGTGTGGAAGAGGAGAAAATATTGACTATCCTTGATTTAATTAAAGAGCGTTGTAGCCTGCTTCCTGAACTTTGGGAGAATAGTTATTATTTCTTCCAGCGACCGGGAGAATGGGACGTGAAAGGCGTGAAAAAGAAGTGGGATGAAGAAAAAAGTGTCTTTTTTAAGGCTTTATTAGAAGAAGAATGGGATCAGATTGCGCCTTTTGAAGAGGAAAATATTGAAAAACATATTCGTGGATTTGCAGAAAAAAGAGGATTGAAAAGTGGAAAAATGTTATTGCCTCTGAGAGTGATGTTGGTAGGCGGAAAATTTGGACCTTCTGTTTTTGCTATTGCCGAACAACTGGGTAAAGAAGAAGCTAAAGCAAGAATGGAAATAGCAAAGGCTCTTTTTGATGAAGATTAAATTTTTTACCAGGCGCCTTTTATTTCCGGCACCCTGGATACAATAGGAAGGGTGATGACAAAAATGACGGCCAATCCTATATAGACCATTGCCTGGGAATGGCTTGGGTTGACGTCCCCTGCAATGATAGCGGTCGTTCCGGCAATGGTAATAATTTGTCCGATTTGAATACCTACAGAGCGAACTGCTGCAATATTAGCCGATTGTTCCGGTGCCAAGGATATTCCTGCATTCCTGCCTGCCGGACTCATAATCCCCATTCCTGCTCCAATAAAAAAGGTACAAAAAGCCAACCATATAAAAGGAGACCAATCAAATTGCGGCGGGAGTGCGAGTAAGACCACGCCTGTTGCAATAACCAGTCCGCCGATATATAATGGAAGACGATAGCCGCTGCGATTGATATAGATACTCAATATCACCGACAGCACGACGGATGCAATCCCATTGGCAACCAATAAAGTGCCGGCTTTCAGCTCACTTATTCCATATTGATTAATCGCATAGATGGGAACTAGAGAATTGGCACCAATGACCATTCCGGATTGTATAATATTGAGTAGATTAACGGCGCCAAATCCTTTGCCAAAAATAAATCGGGGTTGGATGAACGGATCCTTTACTCGTTTTAAGTGACGGACAAGCCATACCAGAGAAATAAAAAAGACAAGCAATAAACCAATAAATATAGGGGATAATAATTGTGTATCCGGTTCTCCTAAAAAAGTGGCCGCGTACATTGCAGAAAGTATAGATAGCCCCATCAACAGCAGGCCTTTAATATCCATTTTTTCTTTTTGGAAAGAATGCTCCGGGTCTTTGGGAATATAGCGTAGGGACAAAATCAATACTGCCAGTCCCAAGGGAATATTGATGAAGAAAATCCAATCCCATGACCAATAGGAAACGATGATGCCTCCAAAAATTGGTCCTATCATGGCTCCTGTGGCAAAGATACTTCCGAATAGCCCGAGGAACTGTGCTCGTGCGTTTCCAAAGTATTCTACGATAATTCCTGTAGCGGAAGGGGTGATTCCGGCGCCTCCAATAGCCTGAATCACGCGCATCCCGATGAGAAGGTAAATATTGTGAGACAATCCGCAAAGAAGGGAGGCGATTACAAAAACAAGAATAGAACTTAGAAAGATCTTACGATGACCAAATTGGGTACTCAGTTTGGCACTCAGGGGCAGCATCAATACAAAGCCCAGAGAATAAGCCGTTAAGGTCCATCCTGCCCAGCTGATGGTGGTATGCAAATCTTCGCGCAAGGTGTGCAAAGCAGTAGCTACTATTGTTGCATCTATAGTAATCATTAGCAAGGCGAAGGCCACAATCAGGAAGACCGTCCATTTTTTTATTGTGGGTTTGGGACGAACGCCCACTTTTATTTTTTCTGAAGGGGTAGTCATATATAATTCCTGTCTCGTAGAATGTTTTTCTTCTTTAATAAAAAGCTGCAAGTTATGAAACTTCCAGCCTATGTGAGCTTACAATAAAAAGAAGGAATTGTTTGAAAAGAAGCGATGGAAAGAGGAGATTCAAAAAAATAGCGTTACTTCGCATTTTTAATAAAAAGGACACGTAGTTCGAGATTCCCCTACGTTAAAAATACTAAGAAAATGAATTTGTCCATCGCTAAGCCACAACGGCTGCTTCTTTTGTTAGCAGGATTTCATATCCTTGTAATTGCAACGAGCAATTATTTAGTTCAGTTTCCCATTACCGTTTTTGGTCTAAAGGCGACTTGGGGAGCCTTTACTTTTCCATTCATCTTTTTGGCTACGGATTTGACGGTAAGGCTTTTGGGTGCCAAAACGGGAAGGCGTGTTATTTTTTTAGCGATGTTGCCGGCCTTGTTGGTCTCTTATGTGATTACTACCGGATTTAGACATGGAATCTGGATGGGGATTGAATCTTTGTTTACTTTTAATCTGTTTGTTTTCAGAATTGCACTGGCCAGTTTTTCAGCCTATGTGCTGGGACAGATATTAGATGTCTTTGTTTTTAATAAACTTCGACAGCATAAGCAATGGTGGCATGCGCCATTGGCGTCAGCCGTTTTTGGAAACCTCTTGGATACCGCTACTTTCTTTTTTATTGCTTTCTATAAAACTTCAGATGCTTATTTGGCCAATAATCTCTTAGAAATTGCCACGGTTGATTATAGCTTTAAAATTACGGTGAATGCCATTATTTTTTTGCCATTGTATAAGGTGTTTTTGGATTGGATTCAAAGGCGGTTGGTAGGACGTAGGTGAGTATTAC
>DATGTY010000270.1:0-7785 GCA_035301605.1 Chitinophagaceae bacterium
TAAAACTAATAGATACGATGGAAAGTGATGATGATGTTCAGAAGGTTTTTCATAATCTGCAGTAATGGTATAGTAGGTTATAAAAGACAAAAATAAACAGCAACCGTATGATTGGATTCATGCGGTCGCTGTTCGTTTAACGCATCTTATATCCTTCTTTATTAAGGTATTTCTTTACCTTTTCTCTTCGATCTCCCTGAATAATAATTTGCCCGTCTTTTGCTGATCCTCCTGTACCACAATAGGCTTTCAACTTTTTTCCTAAGTGTGTTAAATCTTCTTTTGTTCCAATAAAATCTTCTATGAGCGTCACCGTCTTTCCTTTTCGGTGTTTGGTATCAAGGGTTATTTTTAATTTTTGTTCTGCCGGAGGTAAAGTTTCTTCTTCCTCTTGTTCATTCTCCATTTCTAAGTCGGGATTTGTAGAATAGACCAATCCTCCCTGATAGTTTTTTCTTTTTTTACCCATAAATTATCTTGTTTTTCTAATTCGTTGTAATATTGTTGCAAAATACAAAATTATGTCGAAAGCTTATGTTTTCCCGGGACAGGGAGCACAGTTCTCCGGGATGGGGAAAGAATTATATGATGATAACGTCGGGGCGAAAAAAATTTTTGAGAAAGCTAATGAAATCTTAGGTTTCAGATTATCGGATATTATGTTTTCCGGTACTAAAGAAGAACTGAAACAGACGAAAGTGACGCAACCGGCTATTTTTTTGCATGCTGTGGTGGCTTATGAGTGTAAAGCTGAGTCTCAACCTGATGTGGTCGCAGGGCATTCTTTAGGAGAATTTTCTGCTTTAGTAGGAAATAAAACTTTGACCTTTGAAGATGCTTTGAAGTTGGTTCAAATTAGAGCCAATGCCATGCAGAAAGCCTGTGAAGAAAGTCCGGGAACCATGGCTGCTATCTTGGCTTTGTCGGATGAAAAGGTGGAAGAAATTTGTAGTGAGGTACAGCAGGATACGGGGGAAATTGTCATTCCTGCCAATTATAACTGCCCAGGGCAGTTGGTTATTTCAGGTAGTCTGAAGGGAATTGATGAGGCCTGTAAAAGATTTAAGGAGGCAGGTGCCAAACGTGCTTTGGTGCTTCCGGTTGGCGGTGCTTTTCATTCTTCTTTGATGGGGGCAGCAAAGGAGGAATTGCAGGAAGCTATCAATAGTATCCATTTTCATGAACCCATTTGTCCAATATATCAGAATGTGACGGCGAAAGCAGTTTCTGATCCGGAAACAATAAAAGAAAATCTGATTAACCAATTGACTTCTCCTGTTCGCTGGACTCAGTCTGTACAAAATATGCTACAGGAAGGAGTAATTGAATATGTGGAATGTGGTCCCGGAAAAGTATTAAGAGGATTGATTAATAAAATTAATAGAAGTGAGGCGGAAAGAAAATCTTTGACTTTGGAGGGATTGAGTTAGAAATTGAATATTATTCAATAAAAAAAGGAGCTGCCTCATGCTAGAGATAGCTCCTTTTTATTGATGTGGTCTATTATAAATTATTGAGCAGTAGGCCACTTAATACATTTACAGCACTGCTGGATAAGTCGTCTCCTCCTTTTAATCCACTTAAAAAGGAACCCTTGGAATGAGCTTTTTTCCCAAAGTCTAAAAGTTTAGCATATTGAGCAATCGTTAAAACATCGCCTATTTTGCTTAATGTTCCTCCATTCAAGCCGGATAGTTTTTTAGCATAAGCACTTTTATCACTTTTGGCTAAAGATGCTATGCCATTAGAGCCTTTAATATAGTCTGTAAATATTCCGGCGATGGAAGACTGCTGATTATTATTCAGTCCCAGGTTTACACCCAGAAGATTTGCAATCTGGTTTGCTGTAGATGCAATATTAGCAACTTTACTAATGGTCTGGATTGAGTTGCCGCTGGTTCCGCCTAATGTGCTACATGAGCTCATGGAGGTCATTAATGCCGGTGTTCCAATCATTAAAAATGCGGCAAGGATAATTTTTTTCATTTCTTAAGTTTAGATATTATATAATAGATGCAAAGATATAAAGGTTTTCTTTATAAACTGCTTTGCGATTGTATCGCATTTCATACAAATGCAAGGATTATACCAAGCTTTCTGATCTTCAGGCTTTTTGCTTTACACTTTAATTGTTAAATGGATTTTGTCAGGTTTTTTGTTCCTTCTATGCTCAACTTTTCTGTTGACAGACAGGGTTCCGGCGGATGAAAACAAAAAGAGGCTATCCCGAATGAAGATAACCCCTTTTTTGGGTGACATGAATCGTTTTGCTTTATAAAAATAAAATCAGTTGCCTTGTAAGGCAGTATTAAGTACAATATGGAGTAGAAATCCATGTCGCAATGGCAAAGTTAGTTTCTCTATAAGATGATATAAAATCGATATGGGAAAAAAGATATGCTATATGGGAAAAAAGTTATCTTTGCACTTAATCATTAGATTATGTATATTCATCGAGAAGGATTTGCCAGTATTGCTATAGCTTTTTTCGTGTTATTGGTTATAGATGTTATTTTGTGGTTGACCGTTCCCCTAACGACTCTGATAGGTATTCTGAGTTTTATTTTTTTAGGTCTATTCTTATGGATTGTGTCTTTTTTTCGTATTCCTAAACGAGAAGTAACTATTGATGACGATGCCATTATTGCTCCGGCAGATGGTAAGGTTGTAGTTATTGAAGAGACTGTAGAGTTGGAGTATTTTGAGGATAAACGCTTACAGATTTCTATTTTTATGAGTCCGTTAAATGTGCATTGTAATTATAATCCATTAAAAGGGAAGGTGAAATTAACAGCTTATCATCCGGGTAAGTATCTTGTGGCCTGGCATCCAAAGTCTTCTACGATGAATGAAAGATATACCGGGGTGATTCAGCATGAAAAACATGGAGATGTTTTGGTTCGGCAAGTCGCCGGAGCAATGGCAAGACGTATTGTTAATTATCATAAAGAAGGAGAAGAAGTGAAGCAAAGTGAAGAACTTGGTTTTATTAAGTTTGGTTCCCGCGTCGATTTATTTCTTCCAACAGATATTGATGTAAAAATCAATTTAAATGAAGAAGTGAAGGGGCGACAAACGGTAATTGCTAAATTTAAGCGAGAATGATATGACTGTTGTTTGTGATGATGGTAGAGAAAAAGGGCTTAAATAATGGCTAAAAATAAGAAAAAAGGTACTTTAGCATAAAATTACCAGATTAGAATGGAATACGAATTAAAACAAAAAGGGAAATTTAAATATGTTGAAGAAGGAGAAGGAGAGCCATTGGTTCTTTTACATGGGCTATTTGGCGCATTAAGTAATTTTAAGGACTTAATAGATGCTTTTAAAGGAACGTATAAAGTGGTGGTGCCTATATTGCCTTTGTATAGTATGAAAACTTTTGATACCACAGTAGGAGGGTTGGCAAAATATGTTCGTCGTTTTATAGATTCATTAGAATATAATAATATTCATCTTTTAGGAAATTCTTTAGGAGGACATGTTGGGTTGGTTTATGTGTTGAAGCATCCGGAAAAGGTAAAAACGCTGATTTTAACCGGTAGTTCCGGATTGTTCGAAAATGGAATGGGAGAAACTTATCCGAAGCGAGGCGATTATAATTATATCAAGAAGAAAACGGAACTTACTTTTTATGATCCGAAAGTGGCAACCAAGGAGCTTGTGGACGAGGTTTTTGAAATCGTAAATAATCGATTGAAGGTGATTAAAATAATCTCTTTAGCAAAATCTGCCATTCGAAATAATTTAGGCGATGAATTGAAAGATCTTCATATTCCGACTTTATTAATTTGGGGGCAGAATGACACCGTTACTCCGCCTATGGTGGCCGAGGAATTCCATAGATTATTGCCCGATTCTGAATTGTTTTTTATTAATCATTGCGGACATGCCCCTATGATGGAGGTTCCCAGAGAATTTAATATTATTTTAGAAAATTTTTTAAAGAAACAAACTGTGGAGGAATAAGTTCCTTTATGCATATTTATGTTGGCAGTCGATCTCATATCACCCCAGGTTCCAGCTTTATCTCCGGAAGAAAAGGTTGCGGATTCTTTATCTTTATTACAGAAGTTGAAGTTGAAGACACTTCCTTTGGTAGATAGGGATATTTATATCGGGCTGTTAGAAGAGCGGCAGTTGGAAGCGGTGGAATCTACAGACACGCTTTTGTCCGCATTGGATATTTCTGAATTAAAACCTGCTATAGGAGAAGCTTCTCCTCTTTTTGATGCGCTTAAAATGATGGGAGAATTACGTTTGGATATTCTCCCGGTTGTGGGTGCTGCTAATCGATATAATGGTGTCATTACGAGTGAAAGTCTGTTGACCGCCTTATCCCGGTTTAATAGCGCACATCAGGCTGGGAGTCTGGTGGTGTTGGAAGTAGATATTACAGGTTTTATGCTTTCTGAAATTGTAAAAATTGCGGAAGGTGAAGAGGTGACCATCCTGGGAATGCATTCTATAACAGACGTGAACAATGAAAAGTTAACAATTGTCTTAAAGACCAATAGAGAAAATCTTAGCTCCTTTATTACTTCTCTGCAACAGGCTGATTATAAAATTGTTTATAGGTTTGATCATCCTGAAGATGCGACCAGTTTAAAACAGAATTACGACCATCTGATGAATTATATTAACATGTAATGTGTTGGTAGTTTACTTAATTAATTTTATTTTTACTTTCTAAGCTTTATAAGCCTTGTAACTGCCGAATGGAATTTTATGCTGAAAAGGATACTTTTTTTATTGTTTATTTTCATTCAATGTCTTGGGCAGGTAAAAGGGCAGCAAAAGAAATTGCCTTGGATTTCTATTAAACCCATTACTACAGAAGCTTCCCCGTCTCTTGAACATAAGTTTCATCCTTATGATGACAGTTCATTTATGGTGATTAATCATATCAATATCTTTGGGAATGACAGGACGCATAAAGAGATTGTTTTGAGAGAGCTGGAACTTTATCCCGGGGATACCATCTATGCTGACGTAATGGATGCTTTTTTGGAGGAGAAACGACAACGCTTATTAAATTCATCTCTCTTTTTGACCGTACAAATTTATCCATTGAGACATGGACTGCATTCGATAGATTTGAATATTGAGGTCATGGAACGACAATATTTTTTAGTGCTGCCTCTGTTGGGATTAGCCGATCGTAATTTTAATGTATGGTGGGTGAAGCATAATCACAAGTTGAATAGATTGAATTATGGGGTTAAGCTGTATGAAAATAATCTGACAGGAAATAAAGATCGATTAAGTGCAGGGTTTACTTTGGGCTATACGCAAAAATTTGAATTGCAATATGAATTTCCTTATTTTAATGAAGCTTTTAATCAGGGGTTTGGCGTAGAGATTTCTTATTCACGGAATAAAGAATTGAATTATAAGATAGATTCCAACAAACAAAAATTTTTTAAAGGAAAAGATTACTTAAAAGAAAACTTCGAGATTGGCTTACGATATATGTTTAAGGAAGATATCCGATTGAAACACAGTATTTCTCTATCTTATAATAGCTTTAAAGTAGCCGATACTGTACTTGCTTTAAATTCGAATTATTTTCCCAATGAAGATTTGTCTCAAAAATATTTTGAATTAAAGTATGAGTTTTCCTATATAGGAACTGACATTTGGGCTTATCCATTGCATGGATATAGCCTCTCTGCAATATTTTCCCGAAAAGGATTAGGCATTCTGGGAGATGTAAATGAAACAAAAATTACGGTAAATGGCAGTAAATATTGGCAACTTTTTGAGAATACTTATTTAGAAAATGATTTTACCGGAAGTATTCGTTTGCCCGCGGAACAACCCTATTTTCTGTTTGAGGGAATTGGTTATAAAGGACAGTATTTAAAAGGGATGGAATATTATGTAATGAATGGGAATTATTTTGCTATTTTGTCTAATTCCTTGAAAAAAAGAATATTGGCAGTTCGCATACATTCCCGTTTTTTACCGGAAGAGTTTGCAACCATTCCTTTAAAAATGTATTTTAAGGTATATGGAGATGTTGGATATAATCATTCAAAGGTCAATAGATCCCATGATTATTTTTCCAATCGATTTTTATATAGTTATGGTATAGGGCTTGATGTAGTATCCTTTTATGATGCAGTGCTTGGGGTTGAATGTAGTATTAATCAATTAGGAGAAAAAGGAGTATTTTTACATTTTACATCTGCTTTTTAGATTAAGTTGAAAAATAATATTTAATGAAAATAGCTATTTACAGTAGGACTTCTTCAAATGTGGATGCTGATAATCTGCAAAAACTGTTGGATCATCTTCATACTTATGAAATTGTGCCCATGATTTATGAGCCTTTTTATAAATTAGCTGTAGAAGCCTTGAAGGGGTTTAAAGATTGTCAGACCTTTAGCAAAGCAGAAGATCTTAAAAGGGATGTGGAATTCATGATTAGCATGGGAGGAGATGGTACACTCTTGGAATCTCTCTGCTATGTGCGGGAGAGAGATATTCCAATTGTGGGAATTAATTTTGGGAGACTGGGATTTTTGTCTATTATCGGCAAGGATAATATGGACGGGTTGGTCAAGTCGCTCATTCACAGAACTTATCAGGTAGAACGTCGTAACCTTATTCATGTAGATTCTAATTTACCATTATTCGGTGATATTCCTTATGGATTGAATGATTTTGGTATTCATAAAAAGGATTCTTCTGCTATGATTAAGATTCCGACTTATATTAACGGAACCTTTTTGAATACCTACTGGGCAGATGGTCTGATTGTATCTACTCCCACTGGTTCTACGGCCTATTCTATGAGTTGTGGTGGTCCGATAGTTTTACCAGAAACCTCTAATTTTATTATTACGCCGGTGGCTCCTCACAATCTGAATGTAAGACCGATTGTGGTTTCTGATGATAGTGAAATTTCTTTTGAGATTGGAGGAAGGGGAGACCAGTTTCTTTGTTCCTTAGATACCCGGATGGAAACAATAGATAGAACGGTGAAGTTGTCTGTTCGTAAAGAGCATTTTACAGTTGGTCTTATTAGATATGATGAAAGTGATTTTTTGAAAACACTCAGAGATAAGCTGTTATGGGGGGCAGATAAAAGAAACTAAATCTATGTGTAACTCACGCTATTTAAAATTAGGGTTGATATTAGGTCTCTTATTTATTTATGGATACAGTGTCGAGGGGCAGCGTAAGCATCTGAATATAAATAAGGTATATGTAGGAGAGCTTGGCCTGGGAATTGGTGCAGCCAATTATTACGGAGATTTAAATACGCATGCCGGAATGGAAGCCGTAAAAATGTCAGTTGGAGCTTTCTATCGTTATTTTCTCGGACAGTATTTTGGTGCCAGTCTTCATGTGAATTATGCAAATCTGGGATATTCGGATGTTTATAATTCAAATGACTTCCAACATAGACGGAATTTAAGTTTTAACAGTTCTATTTTCTCTTTTAGTTTACAGGGTGATTTTAATTTTTTCAGGTTTATTCCCGGGAGTATGAAGCATAGATTTACTCCTTACTTAAGTGTTGGCGGGGGGCTTTTTCATTACAACCCCTATGCCTATTATAAGGAAGATAAATATTATTTGCAACCATTGGGCACCGAGGGGCAGGGAAGGGCAGATTCCTTGGGAACGAAATATGATTTATGGTCTTGGGAAATTCCGGTTGAGTTGGGTGTTAAATATAATTTAAATAAACGTTGGAATTTATTTCTGTCAATCTCTTATAGATTTACGGGGACAGATTATTTAGATGATGTGAGTACGCGTTATGCAGGAGCT
>DATGTY010000271.1:0-9601 GCA_035301605.1 Chitinophagaceae bacterium
CCTAGGTCGTACCAATAAAAAATTTATCCTTTTTGATAGGGACTATCATATTATAGAAGAAACAGCTACTGCTATTCCTGATATAAAAGATGAGGATGGAGACGATTGTGAAGATCTTTCTGCTATTTTCTCCTGGATGAAGCAGCAATTGCAGATTGCTCTTGAGGATGAAAAATATAATATTAAAGCAGTCAACTTCTCCGCTCATGGAGCTTCTTTCGTGCATCTGGATAAGTCTGGGATGCCAGCAACTCCGTTATATGACTATATGAAGCCTCTAGAACAGGAATTTCTAGATGAATTTTATGATTTATTCGGAGGAAAAGAGAATTTCCCTTTGGCGACAGGATCGCCTGCATTGGATATGTTGAATAGTGGTATTCAATTGTATTGGTTGAAAAAATGCCGACCAGATTATTTTAATAAAATAGAAACCAGTTTGCATCTGCCGCAATATGCAAACTATTTCTTTTCTCATAAGGTACATGCCGACTACTCCAGTATAGGTTGTCATACAGGATTGTGGGATTTTAAGAGAAGAGATTATCATTCCTGGCTAGAGACGGAAAAACTTAGAAGACTTCTTCCAAAACCTGAAGTGAGTGAAGCATATGATGTTGTTAATTTTAAGAACAAAAAGATTCCTGTAGGAGTTGGATTACACGATAGTTCAGCCGCTTTACTGCCTTTTGTAAAAACGTCTGCATCTCCCTTTTTATTGCTTTCTACCGGAACCTGGAATATAACCTTAAACCCTTATTTTGAAGGTTCTTTAAGTAAAGAAGAACTTAAAAAGGATTGTTTATTTTTTCTACTGGATAAAGGTCAGAAAGTGGCTGCTTCTCGCCTTTTTCTTGGAAAAGAATATGATTTTCAGGTTCGAAGACTGGAAGTTTTCTTTGACAAAAAGCGGGGATATGCACAAAACGTATCGCTTGACAAAAGAAAAATCCAATGGTTAGCAGATAATCAAGCAGAGGACAATACTTTTTATCCCGAAAAAATGCAAGGAACAGGACCTTTTCCCTGTTTGAAAGGAAAACAACCAAATCTCTTTCAGTTTGATTCTTTTGAAGAGGCTTATTTAAAATTAATGTTAGACTTAACCTTCTTACAGACAAAATCTATTAAGATGGTTTGTGGTGATATCAAACGGTTATATATAAGTGGTGGTTTTATAAAAAATAAGGTCTTTATGGAAATCCTGCAAGCTTTCTTACCGGATTGGCAAATTTTTATTGCTGAAAATAAAAGAGCAACAGCCTTAGGTGCTGCCCTGTCCATGCATGAAGTGGTTTATGATACCCCACCTCCAAAATCTGTAACATCGGTTGTTCCATTTGAAAAAAAATTGAGTCTTCAGCTTGATAAATATGAAATGCCTCATTTGGAAATAGAAATATAATTTATAATTGAACCTTTTTAAATTAAAACAACATCATGGGTATATTACTGGGTATTATTTATCATTTTCTTGGTGGCGGCGCCGCCGGGAGTTTTTACATGCCTTACACCAAAGTCAAAAAATGGTCTTGGGAGAGCATGTGGATTGTTGGAGGGCTGTTTTCCTGGTTGATAGTTCCTCCCCTTGCTGCCTGGCTGACGGTTCCCGGATTTTCTGATATTATTAGCGCAACGAGTAGTAGCACGTTGTGGTGGACATATATCATGGGCGTATTATGGGGAATCGGAGGATTGACCTATGGGCTGGGGATTCGCTATTTGGGAATGTCATTAGGGAATACGGTTATTTTGGGGTTGACGGCCGCTTTTGGAGCGCTTTTGCCTTCTATCTATTATGACATCATGGCGACACCGGGGAAAGTGACTTTTACCCAGATGTTGGATAATACCTGGGGACAATTTGTATTAGTGGGGGTATTAATTTGTCTGATAGGTATTGTAGTTTGTGGGAAGGCCGGAATGATGAAGGATAAAGAGATGACGAAAGCGGAAGAAGAAAGGGAGAAGAAAGAAGGTACAGGAGAGTTTAAATTAGGAGTAGGGCTTGCTGTAGCTATAGTTTCCGGTATTTTGAGTGCTTGTTTTAATTATGGAATAGAGGCCGGAAGTCCCATGGCAGATGCTGCTGTAGCGCAGGGAATTAATCCTTTGTTCCAAAATAATGTGGTATATGTAGTTTTACTTTGGGGGGGATTGACTACAAATTTTGTGTATTGTCTGTTTTTGAACCTTAAGAATAAAACCTACATGGATTATGGTAATAAGAAATCTCCATTAACAGCCAATTATCTTTTGTCTGCCCTTGCAGGCACTGTCTGGTTTTTACAGTTTTTCTTTTATGGAATGGGAGAAAGCAAGATGGGCAATGGTGCCAGTTCCTGGATTATTCATATGGGCTTTATTATTTTGATTGCTAACGTTTGGGGATTATTCTTAAAAGAATGGAAAGGCGTAAGTAAAAAGACATTAACAACAGTTATATTGGGTATAATTACCATCTTTATCGCTGTTCTACTTGTAGGATATGGGAATGGGTTGAAATAGAACCGGAAGTGATTCATTGTTTGGATAAAAATTGCTTTATCTTACTATTCTGTCAACTTGTCTAATAAAGTTATTTTTGTTCTAATTAGATAAAGGAGGAAGGGATGTTTGATTTAAAGAAAATTTTAAAATGGCAGAGGAAGAATTTATTCATTCATGATAAAAAAAATGCGTAAATCAACGGGAGTTTTCTCTATCCCGCTGATTTACGCAGAAAGAAATCAGACTACTAAATTCCTGAAAAAGAGGAAGAGAGCTTAGAGGAACCTTTTTACACCTCTTCTTCACCATTAATAATCTCTTTTATTCTCTTGGTAGTCAGAGATTTAGGGCGTTCTAATGGAAGTCCTAGCGCACGATCCCAGCAAAGGGAAGCGAGTACGCCAAGAGAACGGGCTACCCCAAATAGTACAGTATAAAATTCATATTCTTCTAAACCATAATGCACCAGAAGTGCGCCGGAATGAGCGTCCACATTAGGCCATGGGTTTTTTACTTTTCCTAAATCTTTCAGTATATCGGGAACAACGTCGTAGATTCGCCATACAACATTGACCAAATCGTCATCGGGAAGATGTTCCTTAGCAAAATTCATTTGCGCTGTAAAACGGGGATCTGTTTGACGTAGGACAGCATGACCATAGCCGGGAACGACTTTGCCCGCATCGAGTGTCTGTTTTACATAATTCTCAATTTGTTCTTTTGTAGGTAAGCCATCGCCAATTTCTTTTCTCATTTGTTCAATCCAGCGAATAACTTCCTGATTGGCTAACCCATGCAAAGGACCGGCTAAGCTGTTCATTCCGCCGGCAAAAGATAAATATGGATCACTGAGTGTAGAACCTACCAGGTGGGTTGTATGCGCACTGGCATTCCCGCCTTCATGGTCTGCATGAATAGTTAGGTAAAGCCGCATCAACTCTCTAAATTCTTTATTATCAAAACCCAGCATGTGCGCAAAATTTCCTGCCCAGTCAAGTTCCGGATTGGGTTCTATATGTTCTCCTTTTCTATACTTTCTTCGATAAATATATGCCGCTAATCGAGGCAAACGGGAGATTAAGTTAGTAACGTCTTCAAAAGTATATTCCCAGTAATCTTTCTTGTTGATGCCTTTTTTGTAAGCTTTTGCAAAAACGGATTCTGTCTGCATTGCCATAATCCCTGTGACAAACTGTGTCATGGGATGAGTCTCAATAGGGAGCTCGTCTATGGTATTAAAAACATGCTTCGGAATTTGTGAGCGTCTGCCCATGGCATTAGAAATTTCTTCTACTTCCTTATCAGAAGGTAATTCCCCAATAAGCATAAGGTAAAATAGCCCTTCCGGTAAGGGCTCATCGCCTTCTTCTGCGGTAGGTAATTTCTCTTTTAATTCGGGAATAGAAAAACCTCTGAAACGAATGCCGTTAATAGGATCTAAAAGAGAAGTTTCCGAAACCAGCCCCGGCATTCCACGCATCCCTTGATATAACTGTCTTATTTTAACACTACTAATTTCTTTCTCTCCATGATTCGCTAGAATTTCTTTAATTTCTTTTCCGAGTTCCTCTGATTTTTGTTTAAACTTTTCTTTAATATCCTTCATTCTTTTATATGGTTTTTACCTTTATTATAAAAAGTGATTTTTCTATAGGCAAATATAAGGAATAAAATATGGAATTGTATTAGCGAGTAATGCTTTAGGAGTTAAAGGACTTATAAAAGATTTAATTGACAGAAACTAAGTTATTGGTTATTTGGGTGCTTTTCTATAGAGATAGATAGCCAATAATCCGAATACAATATTAGGTATCCAAACAGCAATGAGCGGATTTAAGGAACCTTTTATTGAAAAAGTAGTGGAAAATTGCATGAAAAGAACATATAAGGCACTGAGAACTATTCCTAACGCCAAGTGTAGCCCACTTCCACCTCTGGTTTTTTTAGTGGCAATGACTGCCCCTATTAAGGTGAGAATAATAATTGAAAAAGCTGAGGAGGTTCGTCTGTATTTTTCGATATAGAGGTAATTAAGCGCTTGTGCACTTCTTAATTTTTGTCTATCTATATATTGGTTGAGTTCTCTAGTGGTCATACCTTCTATAATATTTGTTCGTTTGATGAGATCTTGAGGATCTATATTTAAATCTAAGACCGTATCACGAACTTCAGTAACGGTGACGTGTTTTTTGTCTATTTCTCTTAAAATTGCCATCCCTGCTTTCCAGCCTTTCTCTTGCTTATTCCAGCGAATATTACGTGCTTCAAGACGAGATATGAGTTTTTGTCCTTTTATTGTTTCTAATTCAAAGCCACTTGCATATTGATCCTCCGGGTAATAAGTGGACATCGTCATATATTGATTATTATTTATCCTTAGATGAAGATTGAACTGCTGGTCCATTTCTTTCTTTTTGTCCACATAATTATTTTCAAAAGTTACTTTTATAACATTGGCATGAGGAATAATTGTTCTGTTTGAAATTCCTAATAACAGCGCCAGTAGTATTCCGCCTACCCAATAAGGTCTGAGAAAACGGTGATAACTTACGCCTGTACTCAGAATAGCTATAATCTCAGATTTATAGGCCAACTTAGAGGTGAAATAGATGACCGCAATGAAGATAAAAAGCGGGAAAAGCAATGCCAGAATATGAGGAATAAAACCCAAATAGTAATGGGTAAATATATACAATGGACTCAAATGATACTCCAAAAAATAATCTACCTTTTCCGTGATGTCAATGACTACAGAAATGACAGCAAAGATGAGGATGGCAAAGAAAAAAGTGCCAATTAATCTTTTGAATATGTACCAGTCAATTTTTTTCATTCGGGCTACAATCTAATAAAGTCTGTTTAGCTAATCTTATAATCTTTTTTTCATTTTGGGAATGAGTTGGTCTTTCCATTGGGCAAAAGTATCTGATTGAATTTGTTGTCTGGCTTGTTTTACTAAATTGAGATAAAAACAGAGGTTATGAATGCTGGCAAGTTGCATACCCAATATTTCTTTAGCCATAAAAAGATGACGAAGGTATGCTTTTGTATAATTCTGACTTGATGTGCAAGGTGTTTGGTGGTCTATGGCACTAAAATCCTCTGCCCATTTTTTATTCTTGATATTGATAATTCCATCTGTTGTAAATAACATGCCGTTTCTTCCATTTCGCGTAGGAACGACACAGTCAAACATATCAATGCCCAATGCGATGCTTTCCAGAATATCCCAAGGATAGCCGACGCCCATCAGATATCTGGGTTTGTCTTCCGGCAAAATATTGCAAGCGATGTCTGTCATTTCATACATCAGCTCCGGTGGCTCTCCTACACTGACTCCACCAATGGCATTTCCCTGGCAATCTCTTTCTGCAATTTCTTCTGCCGACCATTTTCTGAGATCATTATATACGCCTCCTTGTACAATGGGGAATAGTGTTTGTTCATATCCGTATAAAGCGGGACTGTTTTTTAATTCGGCTATACACCGATCTAGCCATCTGTGTGTTCTTGCGGTGGATGCCTTGACGTACCTTCTTTCTGCAGGATAAGGAGGACATTCGTCAAACCCCATCATAATGTCTGCACCAATGCTCCTTTGTATTTGCATCACTCGTTCGGGCGTAAATAAATGTTT
Source organism: Chitinophagaceae bacterium (assembly GCA_035301605.1). Taxonomy (GTDB): domain Bacteria; phylum Bacteroidota; class Bacteroidia; order Chitinophagales; family Chitinophagaceae; genus FW021-bin31. The sequence goes on from DATGTY010000271.1 coordinate 6,128, forward strand.
AGATCCATCTATATGCGAGCGAAATAAAACGCCTTCTTCTTTTATTTTTCTGTTAGAAGCTAAAGAAAAAACCTGAAAACCTCCACTATCTGTGAGAATGGGAGCAGACCAATTATTAAATTGATGTAATCCACCTGCTTTTTCTAGAATATCTATTCCGGGTCTGAGATAAAGATGATAGGTGTTCCCCAATATAATTTGTGCATTTATCTCTGCTTTAAGTGTTTCACTGCTAATCCCTTTCACGCTTCCTACCGTGCCAACAGGCATAAATATAGGGGTAGCTATCTCTCCATGTGCAGTTTGGAGTACGCCTGTTCTGGCATTGCTTCTTTTAGCCTTATGAGATAAAGTGAATTTCATTGTTCTGCTTCGTGTAAAAGTCGCAAATTTACCGGAAATAGATCATTCTATTGTAATAATAGGCATAATTTAATGGGGGTTATGAATGAGGATAAGTTGTATGAAGTTAAATCAATGCTCCTTGCAAGTTATTCTTCTTCATGTAAATGCTTAATTTTACACTTTATTATCATCTCAAAAGATATACGACGTTGGAATTAATAAAAAAATATTTCCCTGGATTGACGGATAGTCAGCTTCAGAAATTATCGGAATTGCAACCACTTTATGAAGAATGGAATGCAAAAATCAATGTTATTTCGAGAAAGGATATTCCTTTTTTGTATGAAAAACATGTATTGCATTCTTTGGTAATTTCGAAAACTTTCTCATTCCCTGATGGTTCGTTTGTGATGGACATCGGGACAGGAGGTGGATTTCCCGGAATTCCATTGGCTATTGTCTTTCCGAAAGTTCATTTTCATTTGGTAGATTCTCGTGGAAAAAAAATTAAGGTTGTGGATGCGGTGAGTAAGGCATTAGAATTATCAAATGTCAGCAGTGAACATAATAGAGCCGATCAGGTAAAGCACGAACCTTTTGATTTCATAGTGACGCGTGCGGTAGCACCTTTGACAAAATTATGTCATTGGGGAATGCCGTTGTTGAAGAAACCTCAAAAAGGGGAAAAAAAACCGGCAATAATTGCACTAAAAGGAGGGAATTTGGATGGTGAAATTAAGGCAAGCAGGCGAAAAGTTGTGCTTTTCCCGATTAATGATTTTATAAATGAAACGTATTTTTCAGAAAAGTATGTATTAGTAGTGGAAAGATGATAATAAAGATTGTAATTTTGCCTCATGGTTGAAAAAATTCTTATTATTGATTTTGGCTCACAATATACGCAGTTGATTGCGCGTAAAGTGAGATCTTGTAAAGTATATTGTGAAATCCATCCTTGTACAAAGCCGGTTGCTATAGATGAAGAGGTGAAAGGTGTTATTTTGTCTGGAAGCCCTTTTTCTGTAAATGACGAGGAAGCACCTCAGTTGGATGTGGAAGGGTTATTGAAAGAGGTGCCTGTGTTGGGAATCTGTTATGGTGCCCAACTTACTGCAAAGTGTTTTGGTGGTGAGGTAGCTAGGAGTAAACATCGGGAATATGGCAGAGCCAAAATGATTCATGATGGGGGAGAGCCATTGTTCGAAGGAATGTCTAAATATAGCCAGATCTGGATGAGTCATGGAGATTCTATTGTGAGTTTGCCGGAGAGTTTCAAAATCATTGCTACTACAGAGTCTATTCCTGTTGCTGCTTTTAGGAGTGAAAATGATAAAAATTATCCTTTTTTTGGATTACAATTTCATCCGGAAGTTTATCATTCTACAGAGGGAGAGATTCTCTTGAAGAATTATTTAGTGGATGTTTGTCATTGTTCTCAGGCGTGGACACCTGCTGCGTTTGTTACGGACATGGTGCATAGTATTCGTGAAAAAGTAGGTAATCAAAAGGTGATTATGGCTTTAAGTGGCGGCGTTGATTCTACCGTGGCTGCAAGTCTTATTCAGGAAGCGGTAGGCGAACAGTTTGCCGCAGTTTTTGTGGATAATGGATTGTTGAGAAAAGATGAATTTGAGCAGGTTTTACTGTCTTATCATGAGATGGGATTGAATGTAGTTGGAGTAGATGCAAAGGAACGGTTTTATAAAGCTTTACATGGCGTAACAGATCCTGAGGAAAAAAGAAAAATTATTGGGGGACTGTTTATCGATATCTTCCAGGAAGAAGCCAATAAGGTAGAAGATACTGCATTTTTAGGGCAGGGAACAATTTATCCCGATGTTATTGAATCCATTTCTGTAAACGGACCTTCAGCAACCATAAAATCGCATCATAATGTAGGAGGTTTACCTGAAAAAATGAATCTTCAGTTGCTGGAGCCATTACGGACTTTGTTTAAAGATGAGGTAAGAAAGATGGGTAAGGAAATTGGTGTAGCAGATGCTTTTTTGCAACGACATCCTTTCCCCGGACCTGGCTTAGGCATTCGCATTTTGAGCAGTATTAATGCGGAAAAAGTACAGATATTACAAGAGGCCGATGCCGTATTTATCGATAAATTGAAAGAAAAAGGATTGTATGATGAGGTTTGGCAGGCTGGTGCTATATTATTGCCGGTGCAGAGCGTAGGAGTGATGGGAGATGAACGGACTTACGAATATACAGTAGCGCTGAGAGCCGTAACTTCAACCGATGGAATGACTGCTGATTGGTCTCATTTACCTTATGAATTTCTGTCAGAAGTTTCCAATACCATTATTAATCGGGTGAATGGCATTAACAGAGTGGTTTATGACATTAGTTCTAAACCGCCGGCCACGATAGAATGGGAATGATTTTTGTGTAAATGTTGAACATCATGAATAAAAAAGCATCTTTTCTATTATTTATAGGACTTACTTTCTTTTTGTCATCCTGTTTTTTGTTTCAAAAGACGCTGCAAAAGAGATTACCAACGGCGCCTGAGAAGGAAGATATTGATAAAAAATTACCGGAGAAAGAATCTGTTACTCATCAAGAAGATTCTCTCGAGAAAGAGAAGGAGCCCTTATTTTATGATATTGCTTTATTTGTTCCACTTAATATAGATCGGGTAGTGTCCGGTAATTTTGAGGTGGGCAGTGAAGAACCATTGCCTTCTTCTACTGTGGATGGCCTGAGTTTTTATGAAGGGGTATTGATGGCAGTAGATAGCCTGAGAGCCGAGAATATTCCGGTGAGATTGCATGTATATGATAGCAAGTCAGAGAAGACGCCACTTCCTCAATTATTTAAAAGCGGGAAAGTAGATTCTGCAGATTTGTTGTTAGGTGCTGTACGGGATGACGAATTCAAACGGGTGGCTTCTTTTGCAAAGCAAAAGAGAATAAACTTTATATCTGCTACTTATCCCAATGATGGAGGTGTACAAGATAATCCCTATTTGTATATTGTGAATAGCACGTTGCGTATTCATGCTGTTGCTATGCAGAGTTTTGTTCAAAAGAAATTTGGAAGCAAGAAGATTACTGTCGTTTATAAGAATAATGCACAGGGAAAAAGGACCTTGGGCTATCTAAATGATGCGTATAA
>DATGTY010000272.1:0-7682 GCA_035301605.1 Chitinophagaceae bacterium
CCAAATGCGGAACGGACATGGGAGGGGCTCCTTTGGCTGCCTTTCCATATACTTTGGCATCATGTTGCTGTATCACTTCTCTGTTGTTGCAACGCAGCCACTGTCCGCCTACCGGAAAGCCACCATAGCCTTTTCGTTCAGGAATTCCTGACTTTCCTAATAAAGAAAGTGCTTTACCTCCGGCACCAATGAAAACAAAATCGGCAAGCATACTTTCTTTCTTCTCTGTTTTTCGGTTGGTTGCTTCGATTTGCCATATTTTTTTCCCTCTTCTACGCTTGATTTCATTTACTTCCCAGCCAAACATCATGCCGACGCCTTCTTGTTTTCTCAGGTAATTTATCAGATAGCGAGCGAGATACCCAAAATTAACATCAGCTCCTTCATCCATTCGACTGGCAGCCACTTCGGCAGAATTTCTTCTGTCATTCATCATCAAAGGAATCCATTTTTTTATTGTTTCCGGATTCTTTGAAAATTTCATGGTCTTGAACAAATGATTATTATTGAGTTGTTTTACTCTTTTCTCTAGGAACTGCACTTCTTTCTTTCCCTGAACAAAGCTCATGTGAGGTACGGGCTGGATAAAGTCTCCAGGAATTAAATTGTTAGAAACTAACCAGGCCCAAAATTGTTTGGAAACTTCAAACTGCTCATTAATATGAAGCGCTTTCTCGCAGTTGATGGAGCCATCCGGTTTTTCCGGTGTATAATTTAACTCGCACATTCCTGCATGCCCTGTTCCTGCATTGTTCCAGGCGGCTGTACTTTCCAGTGCCATGCCATGTAGCCTTTCAAGAAGCGTTATTTTACAATCAGGTTCTACTTTTTTTAGAAAGACTCCGAGGGTAGCACTCATGATTCCTGAACCGATGAGCAGGTATTCTTTGGGTCTATTTTGCTTTGCCATTTTGAATATATATTTCTTTTGTGGTATTATTAATTTCTGATGCAGCGTAAAATGGAAGACGCTTTATCATTTAGATTATAAACTGTAAATTATTTAACGCAAAGGTACAATCTAAACAGACATCTTAGATAGATATTGGTGTATTTTTAACATCGGAGAGACAATATTGTTATTGTAAATGAGTCACGAAAAGGTGATAAGATAAATAGAAGATATTAAAATTAAAGAGGTTGTCAGCTTAGCCAACAACCTCTTTTTTTAAACATAAAAGAAATAATTCTTCAATCTATTCCCAGCCGCCGCCTAGCGCTTGGTAAAGACTCACCATGGCATCCAATTGTTGATATCGGGAATCGATAATCCCCAATTCTGCATTCAATGCTTGATCACGTGCTGTCAATACCTGAAGATAGGTAGCAAGGCCATATTTTAATAACTCCTGGGAGTAATCAGTCGCCTTTTGCAGTGCATCTACCTGTTTGGTTTGAATAGCAATTTTTTCTGTTGCATTTTTATAATCTGTTAGTGCATTTGCAACATCTTCACCTGCATTGAGGATGGTTTGTTTATAATTTAATAATGCAGTCTCTTTTTGTGTAAGAGCAACCTCATATTGCGTCCTTATCTGTCTATGATTAAAGATCGGAGCAAGTAATCCGGCACCTATGGAAGCTAAGAATGCATCTCCTGTAAACCAATTATCAATAGCCAGACTACTCAGACCGGCAGAGGCGGTAATAGTTAGCGATGGATAGAAGCTTGCTTTGGCCACATTGGTTAATTCGAAGGCGTTTATCAAATTATATTCTGCAGCAATCACATCCGGTCGGTTTTTCATTAAGAGAGACGGTACGCCGGTTTTTAATGTAGTTGTAATTTGTTGCTGATTCAGTGCACTTCTTTTTATAGAATGTGGCTTCTGAGCAAGTAAAATACTGAGGGTGTTTTCCAAATGTTTAACATTGTTTTTGAGTCCTAGTAAGATTACTTGAGAATTATAGACTTGTGCTTCCGTTTGTTTTACAGCAGCTGCTGTGACATTAGCATAGCCAGCTTCTTTCATGCTTTTAGTCACTTCCAAACTGTTTTTGCTATTTTTAATGGACTGCTTTGTTATCTTTTCTTGTTTATCTAAAGCTAATAATTGGTAATAAATAGAAGCTACAGAAGAAATTAACCTTGTCTTTACGGCTTTATGTGCTGCAAGGGTTTGCAGATATTTTGCATTCAGTGCTTTTTCCTGACTGCGAATTTTCCCCCAAATATCAGCTTCCCAAGATAAGTTTGCAGTCAAATTGTACTGCTGTAGGGGATCTTGCCCTGTGGCCCCATATTGCCCATATTTTGAAGGATGGAGCAGGTTGTATCCGGCTTGCACATTCAATGTTGGTAATTGTCCGGATTGACCTTGTCTTAAATAGGCTTTAGCTGTATTGATATTTTGGATGGCTATGCGAATATCATAATTATTCTCTATAGCCTGATTGATGTAACGCTGTAGTATGGTATCGGTAAATACTTGCTGCCAGGGAATATCAGCCATAGAGGTACTATCAAGTGCGGTAGTAGTGTCTATTCGATATAAGCCTGTTGTCTTTACATTCGGACTTTCATAGGTTTTGGCTACAAAGCAAGATTGTAGAAAAAACAGACCTATAGGGATAAAAAGAAACTTACTGAATTTATTTATTGTTCTCATGATTATTCTTTTTCTGCTTGTTTTTTGGGATCAACTAAGGTTTTTGGACTTCCTGAAATTTTCTCCTGCAACCACTGGAAGAACACGAAGAATATTGGAATCACAAAGATGCCAAATACGGTTCCTATTAATAAACCACTGGCAGCACTTGTACCTATGGAACGGTTCCCGATAGCACCTACGCCTGTGGCAGCTGCAAGGGGTAAAATTCCGAGAATGAAGGCAAAAGAAGTCATAAGAATAGGTCTTAATCTAACTCTGGCGCCTTCAATGGCAGAACCAATTAAGGAATGTCCCGACCGTCGTCTCTGTAGAGCAAACTCTACGATAAGTATGGCATTCTTAGCCATCAGTCCCAATAGCATAATAAGTGCTATTTGAAAATAGATATTGGCAGTTAAACCAAAGAATTTTACACCAAAATAGGCTCCAAAAATTCCGAGTGGGAGGGAGAATAATACTGATAGAGGAACCAGATAACTCTCATATTGTGCTGCCAAGATGAAGTAAACAAATAAGACACTCAAAAGAAGGATTAATATAGCTTGGTTTCCTGCTTTGACCTGCTCTCTAGTGATTCCTTCATAGTCAATGCTAAAGGTAGAAGGCAAAACTTTTGCTGCAACCTCCTGAATGGCGCTTAATGCCTGACCTGTAGAATATCCGGCGGCAGGAGCTCCATCTATTTTGGCAGAATTATATAGGTTAAATCGAGTCACCGATTGAGGACCATATTGATTTGATAATGTAACAAACTGTGATACCGGAATCATTTCTCCTTTATTATTCCGAACATACAAGTCTTTGATGTCTTTCTTCCCTTCCCGTGCTTTAGGTGGGGATTGAATAAAGACTTTATATTGTTTTCCAAATCGAACAAAGTCATTGGTATAAAGACTACCAATATAACCTTGCAGTGTACCAAATATCTCACTCACTGATACGCCGGCAGCCTTTGCTTTAGGGATATCCACGTTCATATTATATTGTGGGTATTCAGTAGAAAAGGAAGTCTGTGCATACAGTAGCTCCGGTCTTGCATTGAGTTTCATGAGGAATTGTTTGGCTTCTTGATCCAAACTCTGAAAAGTTCCTCCTGATTTATCTTGCAATTCGATGGATACACCACCGGATACACCATATCCCGGAACACTAGGAGGGGAAAAGAAGAGAATTTGTGCCCCCGAATATTGGGCGGCAATGCCGAAACATTTCTTCGTTAAGGCGTCTATAGACAGGGAATCTGCTTTTCGTTGACTCCAATCATCTAATTTTACAAAGGCAATGGCGTTATTTGAACCTGCACCTCCTAAGAAACCAAAGCCGTTTACCATGGAAACTCCTCTAACTCCTTTTAACTGACTAATCTGGCTCATTACTTTTTTGTTTACAGCCGTAGTTCGGTCTAAGGAAGCTCCCGGAGGGAGTTGAATATCCGTAAAAAGAATTCCTCTGTCTTCTGAAGGTACAAATCCTGAAGGAGTAGAACCAGCTAACCATAGAATACCAGCAAGTGATAAAATGACGATAAGCGGTGCGATCCATTTCCGTTTCAACATTCCTTTGACAGAGCGGATATAATGATGTGTTGTATAAGAAAACGCTGTATTAAATCCGGCATAAAAACGCTGTAATACATTTTTATTCTTGTCTTCTTTGTGGGGTTTCAATAGGATTGCACAAAGTGCCGGACTTAACGTCAATGCGTTAAATGCCGAAATAATAATGGCAATCATCAGGGTCATACCAAATTGATTATAGAAAACTCCGGTAGGCCCACTCAAGAAGGTAACCGGAATAAATACCGCTGCCATCACCAGCGTAATGGAAATAATAGCTCCGGTCAATTCGCTCATGGCACTTCGTGTGGCCATTTTTGCTGAATCATATCCTTCATCAAGCTTGGCATGCACCCCCTCTACAATTACAATGGCATCATCGACGACAATACCAATGGCAAGAACCAGTGCAAATAAAGTTAACAGGTTCAGCGAAAAGCCAAATAGATTAAGGAAAAAGAAAGTACCTACAATAGATACCGGTACCGCAATGGCTGGAATAAGCGTAGATCTGAAATCCTGTAAAAAGACAAAAACAACAATGAATACAAGGATAAAAGCCTCTATTAAAGTATGGATGACTTTCTCAATAGAAGCATTTAAGAATTTATTGGTGTCAAAATCCACCCCCCATTCAATACCTTCCGGAAAGTCTCCTTCAAGTTGATCCATCTTTTTATAGACATTATTTACAATGTCTCGGGCATTGGATCCTGCAATCTGGTAAATAGACATGGATACGCCGGGATGACCATCAATAGAAGAATTTACTCCGTAGCTTTCCGATCCTAACTCGATATTAGCTACATCGCCTAAGTGTAGGTATTCTCCGTTATCAAACCCTTTCAGAATAATATCTTTATATTGTTCGACTGTCTTATATCTTCCATCATAAGTGATGACATATTCAAAGGCTTTACCAGAGTTTTGTCCCAGTGTACCTGCTGCCGCTTCTGTACTTTGTTCATTAATAGCGGCTGCGATGTCGGCAGGTGTCAGGCCATAAGCTTGTAGTTTTTTGGGCTTAATCCATATTCGCATAGAATATTTATTGGCTCCAAAAACCCGCACATTTCCAATCCCGTCAATCCTTTGCAATGCAGGTATTACGTTAATTTCTAAATAATTCTGAACATCTTCTACATCATATTTACTTGGATCCGTAGTATAAGCATGCATGAACATGATAGAACTGGTCTGCTGTTTTGCAGTTACCACGCCCGATTGCGTTACTACCTGAGGAAGTAAGGGCGTTGCCCGACTGACTCTGTTTTGAACGTTTACTGCGGCAATGTCGGGATCTACTCCTTGTTTGAAATAAACGTTGATAGTAGCTCGTCCATTACTGGAGGTAGAAGTGATGTAGTCCATATTTTCCACCCCGTTGACTTGTTCTTCTATGGGAACGACCACACTTTTAAGTACCGTTTCTGCATTGGCTCCGGGATAGGTGGCTGTAACCCGAACCGTAGGAGGTGCGATGTCAGGATATTGGGTAATAGGTAAATTGAAAATTCCAATAATACCTAAAATGACTATTACAATCGAAATAACTGTTGATAAAACAGGACGATCGATGAATTTCTTAAACATATTTCTCTATAATTTAAAATACAGGTTTTATCTCAGCAACACTATCTGCAGGAGTAGGAATCGGTTTAACAGGAGTTGGTCCATGCATACTTTCTGCTCCTTTGGCAATAATCTGATCTCCGGCTTTTAGACCTGTTTTTACGATAGAATAGTTATCAATCGTTGCAGTTACAGTGATAATCTGCGGTTTAGCAATGGTATCTCCAAATACTTTATAGACATAAGTCTTTCCTTGACGTTTGTAAGTAGATAAAGCAGGTACGGCCGGTACTTCTTTATATTGTTGTGGAATCATAATGCTTCCACTGCTTCCATCCGCTAACAGATGATTGGGATTATTAAATCCTGCTCTGAAACTTACGGTTCCTGTGGTAGGATCTATCTGTGCATTAACAGTCTGAATCTCTCCTTTGACCGGATAGATTTCTCCATTGCTTAATCTTAACTGAACAGGAGGGAAATTCTTTATTTTGGCTTGTAAATTCTTTCCTTCCGTGTTCTGTAGGAAATTCAAATAATCCGTTTCATTCATACTGAAATAAGCATACACATTTCCCGTACTTGAAATATTAGTTAAGGGTTGTGAAGAAGGACCGACTAAAGAACCCTGACGAAAGAGGATAGAACCGACAAAACCGCTAATTGGGCTTTTAATATTAGCATATCCTATATTGGCGGCAATACTTTCATAATTTGCTTTGGCTTGTTCTAATTGTGCTTTGGCAGATTCTAACTCAACGTTACTGATAATTCCTTTTTCTACCAAGGGCTTAAGTTGATTTACTTTAACCTGAGCAGTTTTAATATTGGCTTTGGCTGCATTGGCATTACCGGAAAGACTACGGGTCTCTAGTTTGAATAAAGGTTGCCCTTTTCGAACCCATTGTCCTTCGTCAACCAATACTTCCTTAATATAACCACTTACTTTGGCACGAACTTCACTATTTATGGTTCCCTTTATTCTTACCGGATAAGTAGAATAACCTGTAAAATTTTTGGCTGGGACTGTCACTACGGGTGCAGGAGCCGGACCGGTACGCTGTCTTTGTGCGCTTTGTTGATTTTGTCCACAGGATACTGCCAAAAAGGCGAATACTGTTAAAACGTAGATTAATTTATTATTCATTGCTTAGGTTTTAAAAACAGTTTATTTTAATGTGAGGTTCTTTTTTAACCTTTTGAAAGAGCTGATAGACTCTTCGAGAAAGATTAAAATATTTTGATGATATTTAAGGTTACATTGCTTGTTAGGCTGTTGTTTATGGAGTTTATTAACAGTCTTTTTGTATTCTAATATCTTTTGTTGCAAGGATTTTTCTTTTTCACAAGTATTTATTTTTTCATCAATAAATTTTATAAATTGATTAGATTTAGTGATGTAGTAACGTTTTCTATCGCCGGGTTTTGTGAAATGTTCAATGCGATTTCCTGTTTCTAACGTATTCAAATGGGTGAAAACTGTACTTTTGCTTGCCTGCATTTCTTTCGTTAATTCTTCGAAAGTAGTTCCTTCTTTACAGGTTAATAAAATGGATGCAAACATGCGAGCAGCAACAGGAGAAAGTTTTTCTTCTTTTTCAAAATGAAGCCCCATCTCTTCTATTAATTTGTTCTTCTTTTTTTGTAATTCTTCTTCGGCAAACATCACTTTTATTTTTACGCGGCAAAGTTATGACTAGTTCGGTTTGTTCCGAACTAATAGAACGTTAAAGTAATGTTAATATATGATTGTTAAAAAGCTATCTCTTTCTGAGGCAGTAACCCCTCTCTTTTTAAAAGTATTTTTTTTCGCCAAAGTCCACCACTATATCCGGTTAATTCTCCATTGCTTCCAATCACACGATGACAAGGAATGATGATTGGAATAGGGTTTTGTCCGTTTGCTCTTCCGACTGCTCTTATGGCTTTTTCATTATTTATC
>DATGTY010000273.1:0-4246 GCA_035301605.1 Chitinophagaceae bacterium
AAAACCAGAATTACAACCCGTTTACAATACCAGCTATGCCCGATTTTTGATCCTTACCGGAAAATTAGAAGACGCCCGCGAACAGGTGCAGTCTGCCATAGAGGAATATGGCGAAGACAGTCTCCATTATGATCTCGCCCGGTACCACAACTTGATGGCAGCTATTGAAGCGTACAGCAAAGCGCACGAGGAATCGGTGTACCACTTCAAACAAGCCATTAAGATTTATGAAGAGCATGGCGATGATCGCCAGGCATCCATTATTAAGTTTAACCTGGCGAATGTCTTTTTCGGGCGTTTGGATTATGAATCCGCTTATTCGTACAGCTGGGAAGCCTTAGAACCTCTGGAAGCCGCCAAGGATACCGCCAATTTGACTTTGTGCCTATCGGTTCTTTCCATCGCAGAGACTAACCTTGGCAGAATAGAAGAAGCGGAAGAACATGCCCGGCACGCACTGGAGCTTGCTGAACAGCATCCCGATTTTCAAGGGAAACTGTTTTCAAACTATGCGATGGGCGAAGTAGAATTGGAGCAGGAAAACTATAAAGGGGCCATCGAACGGCTGCAGGAGACGATTGCTCTGGGAGAAAGCCAACAGATGCTGCAATGGCTGCTTCCCGTGCGGGCGGCTTTGCTCAAAGCACAAGTATCTGCTGGAAATAACAAAGCCGCTATTACCGTCGGGGAAACCCTCGTAGAACAGGCCGCAGAGTTTGGCAACCGGGATATCCTATACAGCGCATTAAAAAACCTGGCTTTTGCACAGGAAAACCTGGGCCAATATACACTGGCTTTTGAAAATATGAAAGAAGCGGAAGAGCTCTTCCGGGAACAGATGTCCGAAACGACGGAACGGGTACTCAGAGAAACGCTTGTGAAATACGAAACCGAAAAAAAGAATAACATTATCCTCCAACAGGAAAACAAACTTTCCAGACAACAAATGTGGGGTGTGATTCTGGTAGGTAGTGCGCTCCTGATCATATTGACCCTTACATGGATAGGAAAAAATGCCCAGCAGAAAAATAAACTTTTGGTCAAAGAAAAGGAAAATGCTGTGTATTACGCTATAAACGAAGGCGAGGAAAGAGAACGTAAGCGTTTGGCGGGAGAATTACACGACGGGATTGCCTCTAACCTGGTTGCCCTTAAATTAAAATTAGAGAACAGCCATCCTTTTGATTTTGTTGCGGAAGATCTATTGCCACTGGTCACCAAAACGCATGAGGAAATCCGACATGCCGCACATAACCTTACCCCGTTGAACCTTGAACAACAGTCTCTGGCTTCAGCTTTGAGAACTTTTGCAACAGAATGCAGCCATGATCGCTGTGATGTCCTTTTTCAAACCAACCAAGAAGGGGAAACGAAAAATCTGCCGAAACATATCGCTCTGATTATCTACCGGGCTGTACAGGAATTGGTACAGAATGCCTTGAAACATGCGAGCGCTTCTGCTATTTCCGTACAATTGATGTATCAAAAAGATGAATTGTGGATTACTGTAGAAGATGACGGTCAAGGTTTTGATACAGCCGTCATAGATCATAAGCAAAGGAACGGCCTGAATAATTTAATCTACCGGTTAGAGAAGATCGGAGGCTCAGTGGACATGGAGAGCCAACCTAATATAGGAACAACTATTTTTATTCATTTAAAAAACTTAAATACATGACCATAGCGATCGTAGATGATCACCAATTGATAGTGGACGGCTTCGTCAGTGCCGTTTTACAAACCTATCCGGACAGCCGGATACACACCGCTTCGGATGAGCGGGGTTTATTTACTTTGCTCAAACAAGAAGCTATAGATATTTTATTTCTGGACATAAGGCTGCACCGTTCAGATGCCCGGGATTTTATGAAGAAATTAAGGACAGGCTATCCAAAACTTAAAATTATCATTATCTCTTCTTTAAGTGACCTACCCACTATCGAAACCCTTTTTAAACAGGGGACGGATGGATATTTATTAAAATCCGATCCGAAAGCAGAAATCAGCCGGGCCATAAAAACCGTCTCTGAAGAAAATGAAAAGTTTATGTCAAAAGGAGTAGAATCGAGATATTTTGCCCATAATATTGTTAAGTCGCACCAGCCCACACATCTTACCCCACGGGAAAAAGAAATCCTGGCTTGGATATTGAAAGGGAAAACCACAAAAGAAATTTCGGATGCTATTTTCATATCCGAAAAAACCATTGAAAATCACCGGGCAAATCTCTTTATAAAGTTTGATGTTAAAAATGTCGCCAGCTTGGTCAAAAAAGCGATTTTAGAAGGACACCTTTAAATCCGATGTCCCGAAACCCGAAATAACAAAGCCTTCTGGATCTTTTAAGGAAAGAACAAAAAGATTTTAACGCAAAAGGAGGCTTTTTCGTATAAAAAAGAGGAAATAATCCAAAAATGAGGGAAAACCCCTATACAAGGAAGGGGTTTTAATACCGACCTTTAGAACATAGATAAAAGGTTAAATAAGGAACAAATAGAACAAACTTTCATTACCGTCTAATATGAATTCTTTATTTAAGTAAATGAACATTCTTAATTATTTAACGTAAAAAAACAGTAAAACAATGAATGTATTAAAAAAGACGAAGGCATTTAAAAGAGGGCTGGTTTTGATGGGCTTAACTGCTTTTATTTTCACATCGTGCGAAAAAGAAGAAACAGAAGGACCAGTGGTAGAAAAGGAGCCTATTGAATTAGGTTGTAATTATTTCAATGAAGATCGGGTCTTGGAAAATGATCCGGAGCGGCCGATAGATTATGTGATATCTTGTGAGATGCGGATTAGAGGAACAAAAGTAGAGGTGGAACCGGGAACTGTAATCGCTTTTACTCAAAATGGAAGTATTTCTTTGCAAAGTGATAACGAAGGATCGTTTCGAGCGGTAGGGACCGCAGACCAAGCCATTGTCTTTAAGGGAACGAGTAGCCAAAAAGGACATTGGAAGGGTGTCAAAATAAAAAGTGGAAATCAAAATAATGAAATTAAACATGCAGTTATTCGGGATGCTGGTCAAACAGGTTCAGGGTTGGAAGTATCTCTCAACGGGGATTTGAGACTCACTCACACCACTTTTGAAAATAATAAAGACTTTGCTTTAGAAATTGATGGCCTCAGCCAAGCATCATATAAAGATAAGTCCATTGTCAAAGTAAGTGATAATGACTTTAAAAATAATGATAAAGCATTGCGGATCAACAGTAATAAAATAGAAGCTATCGAAAAAAGCAATACGTTTACGGATAATGAAGCTGATTATATTGAAGTTGTGTCGGCAAACACTTTAGAAGATGCTACCTGGTATAATCATGGGCTTGCCTATAGAATGACTTCAGGGATAGAACTCCGGTCCAAAATCACTATTGAAGCTGGAGTGGAAATTGAAATGCCACAAGGTAGTGCGTTTTATGTGGAGAATGGTGCGCCGGGTATTAAGGCTATAGGTACAAAAGAGGATCCCATTGTGATTACAGGCATTGAAAAAACTCCAGAGTACTGGAGAGGAATTAAAATCAGCAGTAGCTGGCCTGAAAATGAATTCCGTAATGTCATTGTAGAGTATATTGGAAATGGAGCAACAGGAGGTTCTAATTTTAGAAACTTTATGGTCAACGGGTCTAGTTATATGAAAATAAATGACGTAACTTTTAATCATGTTCATCCAAGTTACTGCGCCATTCAGCATAGTAGTGACAATAGTAATTTGGATATAGGAAATGTTACGGTGTCTCCTTCTGGTTGTGTTTCTCAAGCGTATTAAAAAAGAAATAAAGTTAAAAGGTTGGAAGCTAAGGCGTAATATGAGAGCATAATATGCTCGCTTGTCGAATGAATAGAAATAATTATAAAAAATAAAAGATGAAATCTATTTACAATTTAAAAAAGTACGCAGGTTTATTGATGTTTACTCTATTTATTTTAACCTCTTGTTCTAAAGATGATTCTATCGATACGCCAGAGGAGGGGCAGATTGAAGGTGAGATTTACGTTACAGGGGATGTAGCTGTTGAAGGAAAAAAGAAAATTAAGAAATCTGTTTTTAGATACAGTGATGGTTTTATGAGTCCGCAAATTACGATTACTGGAGAATCGGATGGCACGGCAATATCAGGTTTTAATATGTTGTTTTCAGGACTTTTAATGGAAAAGGATAAGCTGCTTAAGGTAGGGACGTATAAGTACACTCGCGGAGAAGATTCTAGTCCATATTTTGATTCTTTTTATGAAG
>DATGTY010000274.1:0-4182 GCA_035301605.1 Chitinophagaceae bacterium
AGTTCTTGCGAATCTGCTCGTTTATTATTGAATTCTAAATCGGCACAACATCCGAATGGATTAGCTAATTCCAGTGATGTTGTCGGACGGTATCTACATGATTCTACAGGATCCTCAAGAGGTGGAATTATTCCGGAGTTATTTGGTAGAAAAAGATATAATGAAGATGGTGTGGGGGGTATGCATGTATATTCTCCATGGTGGCTTGATAATAAAAAATTAAGTTTCCCCAGAGGCTATCATATAGAGTATTGGGGCGGAATGGGGATGCCCGGTTATGGATTTGGTTGGGGAATTGAAGGGATGAATGGTACCTATCCCGATAGGAGTGGAAAGCAAAAAGTAGGTGGTGGCTATGGTGAATCACTGAAAGATGATTACCGCTATTATTATGGTGCAGGAGTAGGTATGGCCGGTCGTGGTGAATGTATTGCCAGAAAAGACAACTATTGTGAAATAGATCCGGAAAAAGTGGATAAATATGGAATTCCCGTATTGCGCTTCAATTATACCTGGAGTGATCATGAAATAAAACAGGCCAAGCATATGCAGGACACTTTTGAGGAAATGCTTCATGCGATGGGGGCGATACCTACCGGTAATAAACCGGGTCCTGAGACTAATTATGGATTAGAGAATCCGGGAAAGATTATTCATGAGGTGGGAACTACCCGAATGGGGAATGACCCTAAGACCTCCGCATTGAACAAGTTTAACCAGGCGCATGAATGTAAGAATTTGTATGTAATGGATGGAGGTGCTTTTGTCTCTCAGGCAGATAAGAACCCTACTTGGACTATTCTTGCTCTTGCCTGGAGAGCTTCAGATCATTTGATTGGCGAAATGAAAAAAGGAAATATTTAGAGATATGAATAGAAGAGATTCACTAAAAACGGTTGCCGTAAGTGCACTTTCGGGAGCATTGCTTTTGGAAGCATGTAATAATCCGAAAAATAAAAAACCTTCAGGAGAAAAATCTAGCGAAAATATGGCTGCCGCTTGGGCAGGAAAGTTTAATGATTGGGAAACTTCTTCCGGTAGGATTGAGTGGGAAAGAGAAAGGGATAAAGAGTTGATGTCTAAAACATTTTTCAACAAACACGAAATGGCAACAATCGCAGTCCTTGCGGATATTATTATTCCTAAAGATAGTAAATCGGGGAGTGCAACAGATGCCGGAGTTCCTGACTTTATTGAGTTTATTGTGAAAGATATGCCGTATCACCAGACCCCTATGCGCGGAGGACTTAAATGGATGGATCAACAAACTTTAAAGAAATATAACAAGGTTTTTAAAGATTGTTCCAAGGAACAACAACTTGAATTGGTTGATCAAATTGCTTATCCTGCCAAGGCAAAACCTGAAATGAGAGCCGGAGTAAATTTCTTTAGTCAAATGAGAAATTTAACGGCATCCGGTTTTTTCTCTAGTAAGATTGGAATTGAAGATATTGGATATATGGGGAATAAGCCCACCATTTGGGATGGCGTCCCTGATGATGTCCTGAAACAATATGGAAAGTCTTATACCAAGAAACAGCTGAAAGAGTGTGTGAAAAAAGAGAAACATAATAAGATGTTTGTCTTCGAATCCTAAAAATGAATTTTAAATCAAAAACAATAGAATGGCTAATGAAAAAAAGCAGGTAAAAAATTCACCTGTGTCTAGAAGAAAGTTTATTAGGAACGCCTCTCTAGCAACTGCTGGATTGTATATTGTTCCACGCCATGTATTAGGCGGAACCGGTTATACAGCTCCGAGTGACAAATTGTATATTGCAAGTGTTGGTGCAGGCGGGAAAGGACAAAGTGACATTAAGAAATTTGCAGAAACGGGGAAGGCGGAAATTGCTTATCTCTGTGATGTGGATGACAGACGCTCAAAAACAACGAGAGAGCGATTCCCCAAGGCTAAATACAATCATGATTGGCGAGAGCTTTTTGAAAAAGAGCACAAAAATTTTGATGCTGTTTCTGTAAGTACTCCTGATCATAATCATGCAATTATTGGTTTTCATGCAATGCAATTAAAAAAACATGTATATGTTCAGAAACCATTGACGCATGATATTTGGGAAGCGGAAATGATGGGGAAAGCTGCCCAAAAGTATAAAGTCGTTACGCAAATGGGAGATCAGGGCTCCTCCAATGATGGGGTTCGTCTTTTGAGAGAATGGTATGAAGCCGGGCTTATCGGTGAAGTACATACTGTTAATTGCTGGACCGACAGACCGGTATGGCCTCAGGGAATTCCTTGGTCTGATAAAACACCTCCTATTCCGAAAGAACTAAAGTGGGATCTTTGGTTAGGAACGGCTCCGGATCATCATTATGTTGATAAGCTTGTCCCCTTTAACTGGCGAGGATGGTGGGATTTTGGAACAGGTGCTATTGGCGATATGGCTTGTCATATTGTTGGTCCCGTATTTAAAGTTCTGGGACTTCAGTATCCTACCGAAGCTTATAGTAGCGTAAGTACGCCCTATGTTAATAACTGGCAAGAAGCTTATTATCCGGAAAGCGGACCTATTTCTTCTTCTTCTCATCTGAGATTTACCAGAAACAACGGCTCGGAGGTGAAAATAAATTGGATGGATGGCGGTATTCAGCCGGAACGTCCCGCAGAATTAGGCCCCAATGAAGTGATGGGCGGCGGAGGAAACGGCGTTATCTTTGAGGGAACTGAGGGAAAAATGATGTGTGATGTATATGGGCAGAATCCTCAATTATTGCCAACTAAAAGGACAGATGAAGTCAATGTGCCTAAGAAGTATAAACGCGTTCCCGGTAGTGCAGAAGGACACTATGCCCAATGGGTAAATGCCTGCCTGGCAGGTTATCATAATGATTACAAAGGGAATGGCGCATTGCCTGCCATAGGAGAAAAGAAGGCGTATGTGGATTCCCCTTTTGAGAGTTATGCTGTACCGCTTACTGAAAGTATATTGATGGCAAACTTGGCGATTCGTAGCTTCAGTATTAAAAAGAAAAAGAAAGACGGTGGTTATTCTTTCCCCGGTAGAGGAATTACCTTGAAATGGGATGCTGACCAGTTGAAGGTGACTAACTTTGATGAAGCTAATCAGTTTGTTAAAAGGGAATACCGTGAAGGATGGCCTAAACTCAAATTCTAAGGAAGGAATTTTTATAGAATTTTACATTAAAAAAGGTGAAGCATTTTGCTTCACCTTTTTTATTAATTCCTGACTCTTTTTTATTCCTCTGATTGTCCGTCTTGTACATCCTCAGTGCCATTTGGGGTAGATTCCGTGTTGGATGAACTTTCAATGCCTTTGGGTGCATTGATTTGTTGGGAAGGAATAGCTTCCTCATCGGGATTATCTTTAAAAGGACGGTCTCCCAATAGCCTGACAAGGTCATCTCTATACAAAACTTCTTTTTTAAGGAGTTCTTTGGCTAAGAGTTTCAATTCATCCATACGTTTCGATAATAATTCTTTTGTTCGTTTGTATGCCTCCTCTATGAGTTTACGAACTTCTTCATCTATCATGAAGGCTGTTTCGTCGGAATAAGGCTTTTGAAAAGCTTGATCATTCTTTTCATCATAGAAAGAAATATTTCCAACTTTGTCATTCATTCCATAGACAGATACCATGGCATATGCCATTTTCGTAATCACTTGTAAATCATTTTGGGCTCCTGTAGAAATTTTACCAAACAGTAATTCTTCGGAAGCTCTACCGCCAAGGGTCATACATATCTCATCCAACAATTGTTCTGTATTGTATAGATATTGCTCCTTAGGTAAGTATTGTGCATAGCCAAGTGCCGCTACTCCCCTGGGGACAATAGTGACTTTCACTAATGGTTTGGCATGTTCTAAGAACCATCCGCAGATGGCATGACCTGCTTCATGATGTGCGATAATAGTTTTCTCTGCCGGAGATATCAGTTTGTTTTTCTTTTCCAATCCGCCAATGACTCTATCAACTGCATCATTGAAGTCTTCCATGTCCACATCTTTTTTCTCTTTTCTTGCCGCTGTTAATGCTGCTTCATTACAAATATTAGCAATGTCTGCTCCGGCAAATCCGGCAGTCATGGCAGCAAGTTTATCCAAGTTAAGATTTGGGGCTGTCTTGATGGGCTTAAGGTGTACTTCAAATATCTTTTTACGACCGGTTAAGTCCGGTTTATCTACAGATATTTGGCGATCAAAAC
>DATGTY010000275.1:0-3447 GCA_035301605.1 Chitinophagaceae bacterium
CTATAAGGCGATGCAAAAGGGAGATGAAGCTACAGCCAGAGAGCTACAGGCTGTATCTGACAGCTTAGGAAAATTATATCAAGAAAACAGATTGCTTCCGGATTCTTTATCAGCTTTAAAAGTATTGTTACATTCTTTGAATGAATGTGATAAATATGTACTTCCTCCACTTCAAAAATTACTTGAAAAAGATGAAGAAGAGACCGTAGAACGGTTTCAACAATATTACGCTAATTATAAAAAAAAATTGAATTAATAAAGTATGCCAGACAATAAGCCAATAGTTGGAATAACGATGGGAGATCCTGCGGGAATTGGTCCTGAGATAGCGATAAAGGTATTGCAAAGAAAAGATATTTATAAAAAGTGTCATCCGGTCATTGTGGGAGATGCTCAATTGATACAATCTTGTATGAATACCTTGGATATAAAAGGGACTGTTCATGCAATAAATCATATCTCTGAAGCCTATTTTGAAGAAGGAACAGTTGATGTTTATGATTTGAAAAATGTAGATGTAAAAAATCTAAAACCGGGAGAAATTTCTGCTATGGCAGGGGATGCAGCTTTTGAGGCCGTGACAAAGACTATTCAACTAGCACTTGACGGTGAGATTGATGCTAGTGTAACGGGGCCTATTCATAAAAAGTCGATGAATGAAGCCGGACACCATTATGCCGGGCATACAGAAATTTATGCAGAATACACGAATACGAAAGAATATGCCATGTTATTGGCAGAGAAGAACTTTAGAGTAATTCATGTTTCTACGCACGTTTCCTTACGGGAAGCTTGTGATTTAGTGAAGAAAGAAAGAATATTAGAGGTGATTAGGCTATTAGATAGCGGATTACGGCAATTAGGGATTGACCACGGGAAAATAGGGATTGCAGGGCTTAACCCCCATGCCGGAGATTCCGGGCTTTTTGGTGATGAGGATGAAAAGGAAATTGTACCGGCAGTTAAAGAAGCTCTGAATGCAGGATATAATGTAGAGGGACCTGTTCCTCCTGACACTCTATTTGCCAAAGCGGCTACCGGATATTATGATGGCTGTGTAGCGATGTATCATGATCAGGGACATATTCCTTTTAAAATGGCAGGATTTAAATGGGATAACGAGGCCAAGAAAATGGAAAGTGTAAAAGGAGTGAATATCACCCTTGGTCTTCCGATTATAAGAGTCTCTGTTGACCATGGGACTGCTTTTGATATTGCATGGAAGGGAGTGGCAAGCCCTGATGCCATGGTCCTGGCTATAAATTATGCCACTCAGTTTGCTTTGAATAAAAAAAGTGCTTCATGATTGTTGTAATTGCTGATGATCTAACCGGAGCAGCTGAGATTGGCGGAATAGGACTTCGATATCAGATGAAGGTGGAGATAGAAATGAAGTTAAACTTAGACAGTGATGCTGATTTATTGATTATTGCTACCGATATAAGATCTCAAACTGTTGCGTCTGCTAAAAGTCAGATAAAACTTATAGCGCAACGGATAAAAAAGTTAGAAAAGCAGCCGGAATTTATTTTTATCAAGATAGATTCTGTTTTACGGGGGCATATTTTAACAGAGTTGCAGGTGCTTTTAGAAGAATTGGATAAGAGAGTAGCGTTGCTTGTTCCTGCCAATCCACATTTGGGGAGAACAATAAAAGAGGGAATCTATTTTATCAATGGGAATAAGCTTCATGAATCCGAATTTAAAGATGATCCTCAATTTTCGTCACATACTTCCTCAGTAAAAGATTTGGTAGAGGGAGAGACAAGCGCGATAATATCTATCCCTCCTTCTGATGAAATCCCCTCCGAGGGAATGGTGTTGGGAGAAGCTTCGAGTGAAAAAGATATGGAACTTTGGAGTAAAAAGGTTCAGAATTATGTTATCCCTTCAGGGGCTTCCGGATTCTTTTCTGCTATATTAAGAGAAAAGGGTTTGGGCTTATCGACGAATCTTATTGATTCCATTTCGGGAATGGGAGAAAAAAGACTCTTCGTTTGTGGAAGCGCCTTTCCTTCGAGTAAAAATCTCGTACGTAGCGCGATTGCAAAGAAAAAAGCAGTGAGTCTTATACCTTCTGCGTTGACGAAAACAACTGCTGTTGCATCTTCTGTAGCCTTTCAGTCTTGGATTGATGAAATCCTCTCTTTATTAAAGGATAAAAACAGCGTTATCTTGGCTACGCACCCTGATAGCATGTTTCCCCGAAAGGAACAACCGGATATCTTGAAAATGAATATGGCTATAGCTGTACAATATCTTTTGAAGGAGTCTGAACTTCAAGAGCTTTTGATTGAAGGAGGAGCTACTGCTTTTACGATATTGAATCGACTGGGAGTCTCCCGGGCTTATCCAGTACAAGAGTTATCTAATGGGGTGATTCGGATGGCGCTTCCTCATAATAAAAACTTACACATTACATTAAAACCGGGAAGCTATGACTGGCCGGATCTTTTGAAACCTGTTTGAAGTCTTGGAGAATTAAAAATTAAACGATTATGGAAAATAATGCCCTGCACCTTATTGATTATATTATTATTGCTGTTTCTCTATTACTTTCCATAGGAATAGGTTTTCTCTTTTCTAAGAAACAAAATTCTACAGGGAATTATTTTAAAGCAGGAGGAAAAATTCCTTCTTGGGCGATAGGTATTTCTATTTTGGCGACGATTGTGAGTAGTATTACTTTCTTGGCCTATCCCGGAGCCGGCTATTCTTCCAACTGGATCTTACTGGTGCAGGGTTTGATGGTTCCTGTTGTATTGATTTTTGTAGTTTGGTTTATTGTTCCGTTATATCTAAAGGTGATTGGATTGAGTGTATATGAATACTTTGAAAAACGCTTTGGTTACTTTGCCAGGTTATATGGATCTATAGGGTTTGTATTGAATATTTTTACCGGCATGTCAACGACCTTATTTTTATTGGCTTTAGCTTTGTCAGAGATGACTCATTCTTCTACCTTCCTCATTCTTTGGATTATAGGAGGAAGTTTTATTCTCATTACTCTTTTAGGAGGAATGGAAGGTGTAATATGGTTGGATGTTGTTCAGGGATTGTTATTGGTGGTTGGTGGAGTCGTATGTCTTATTCTTATTGTCAATGGGGTAGATGGAGGACTTCCTAAGATTTGGAAAGTGGCAGTAGAAAATGGCAAAACAGGATTTGGTCCTTATGATATTGATTTCACCAGATTGACTTTTATTGTGATTGCGCTCAATGGTGTCTTTTATGCAATCCAGAAATATGCTACGGATCAGACTATGGTACAACGGTATCTTACGGCAAAGTCTGATAAGTCAGCAATTAGGGCTACATTAATGGGAGCCATATTAACTGTTCCGGTATGGATGCTATTTATGTTTATAGGAACGGCATTATTTGTGTTTTATCATTTTCGGACTGGTATTCTTCCTGCTGATACTCGTCCGGATGGAGTATTCCCTT
>DATGTY010000276.1:0-4023 GCA_035301605.1 Chitinophagaceae bacterium
AAAACCAATTTTTAAGCAGTGATTTAATTATAAATTGATTAAGATTATGAATTCAAAATGGTTATGGGGTGCAATAGTTTTACTGATTATATTAAATGTTTTAACTCTATTCAGACTAAGATCTATACAAAGTAAAGCGAATAGTCTGCAGATATCGAATAAAAATACAACTAATAAACTTAAAGTTTCAGATCAAAATACTATTACCAGAAGTGGTCTGGAAAAACGGACGGAGTTACAATCTCTTCCTTTAGATATACCCCTTATTAATGTAGCGGCTGAAGACACAACAACAATAGAATCACTTGTTGGAGGAACACCTAAGCTAGTGTTCCGTTATTCAGAGTTAAACTGTATGCAGTGTGTAGACCAAGAGGTGGCCAGCATTAAAAGTCTAGCCCAAGAAATAGGAAAGGAACATATCATCATTGCGGCTACTTATGATAGCATTCGAGATCTGTTTCTTTTTAAAAGAATCAATAATCTCGAGTTTCCTGTCTATAAGCTGCCTGATGAAGGATTTCGTCTTCCTCTCGATCAGGCCAATGTTCCCTTCCTGTTCATGATAGATGAGGAGTTTCAGTCAAAATTGGTATTTGTCCCCGAAAAAAATTTACCGTCAATGTCTGAGCAGTACTATGACATTATAAAATCCCGGTTTTTTAATTGAATAATAAACAGTTGAATAAATGAATATTTCGAGAAGTATTCCGTTTATTTATATTGCTATACTGGCTTCTTCCTTTTTTTGTTCTTGTACCAACAGTCCCCAGAAGACTATGAATTCTAATATCAAATTTGCAAAGAAGGATATAGACTTTGATCAAATTACTTATAACATTCCGAAAGAATATACGCTGAAGTATTCCAATAATGGAGAGGAGACCATAAAAATCTTAGAAATAGAGACAACCTGTGAGTGTACCGCTTTTAAGTGGGATAAACAGCCCATTGACCCAGGAGAAGTGGGGAGCATATTAATTATCTATTCCCCCAAATATCCCGGTCACTTTAAAGAATTTGTTCGTGTTTTTACCAATAGTTCAAAAGACAACGTCATTCAATTGACGATTAAAGGCCGAGTCGTTGAATCGTGAAGGTTAAAGGAGGAGTTATCTTAAGTTGGATTTTAAGAGCAATACTTGGAATAATTTTCATTATTACGGCCTATGCTAAAATTAATGATCCATACCCTTTTTGGGAATTTATTGAGCGAGTTTTATCTATACCTCCAGATTGGGCAATGACTGCACAGTGGGTTGTTGTTTCATGGGAATTACTATTAGGAAGTTCTCTGCTTCTATTTCTGCGACAGATATTTCCGGTTTGGGTTACGATTGGTACACTTTTAGGATTTACGGTTGTAATTGGTTATGCGTCATTTTTTTATCCAGGGATAGATTGTGGCTGCTTCGGATCTATATTGGGACAGAATATAGCAGGAAAGTCTTCTTTGGCCAAAAACGGACTGTTACTCTTGATGACGTTATCGCTTGTTTGGATACATAAAATCAAGGAAGTAAAGGGAGAAAACTAAATGAATGTGCAAAACTTCATTCCAGTGATCATTCTCTTTAATGTTTGCTATGGTGGGAAGACTGGTTCTAAAACCATTAGGTCATGGTTGGACGGCGATTTTGTCACCGCATCCAATCCCGAAGGGATTCGGGTAATATATAGATGTATTTCGCCTAAAAAATCACTGAGCCGCTCAGCCATGGTCTCACGAAGCTTAAAAAGACGTATCTTTTCGACCAATTAGGCGTTGGATTTAACATTTTGAAGGTACCTCGTTATACTTTGTGCTCAGGATGTGCTGAAGGGTATGGGAAAGCCACTGGTGGGGGATTGGCTCCATGCATCTTGCAGGTTCCCAGCAAGGAGTAGATCGTTGCCGCCCCGGGGGCCGGTCTTGTCAATGCGACGCCCGATATCTTAGAGCGGTTCCCAGCTGATCCATTCGACTATTTCGTTCAGCCGTTCGGTCGAACGGGAAACCTGCCCCGATTGGCTTGCCAATTGGTCCAACATGATGAGTTGTAAATGTTTATCCTACATAGTAAAAAGGAAGTTGACTATACATTTGCAATGTTTAATCAAACCTACACATTTTAAGAGAAAATCCTAAATTAGAGGGGTTCTGCAAAGCCCCACACAAAAGCTATTTTTCTTCATGGTACTCTTCTTCCGTATTAACAGACCAAATGTTTTCCTTATCTGTCCGTCCCTCAACTATATTATCTACTGCTTTCATGGCAGTTAGCATTGAATGATCTGAATTGTTATAACGATGCATACCATTACGACCCAGCAGGAATAAATTTTCAAACTGGTCAACAAACTCCTTAACCTCATCAAATCGATCATAAGATCCAAAATAGGAAGGGTATGTTTTTTCTTCTCTATGAATAGTGCTATCCAGTACATCAGCTTTTTTGATAATATCTATTTTCACTAATTCTTTTATAGCAAATTTGGTAAACTTTGCATTATTCATTTCCCATAACCAATCCCCTTTATTACAAAAATATTCAAGACCAATCCATACATTATCATTGTTTTTAACCATATGGGGGCTCCAGTTATTGAATATCTGGAGTCGACCTAACTTAACCCCTCGTTCTTGAATATATATCCAATTGTCTTTTATCCGTTTATTGGCGTGTTTTTCATCTTTTACTTTTAGTTCAGTAAGAAGCAGACCTACCATAATAAAATCACGATACATGAGTCCTTCTGCGATCTCTCTGATTTTAGACGGAACAGTGGGAGTCATACCTTTAATGAGATTTTTTACCGGCATAGTTGAAAAAAAATAATCTCCTTTATATATCTCCTGCTCATCACTTTTTGAGTTTACAGCTACAACAGATATAACTTTATTTTCTTTAAGTCTAATGCCCCGTACATTTCGATGATGCCAAATTTTACCGCCCATCTCCTCGACTTGCTGAGCTACTTCCTCCCAAAGCTGACCGGGGCCAAGTTTAGGATATAGGAAGCGCTCAATAAGGCTCGTTTCAACATTTCTATGAGAAATATCTGAGTTATCTTTGAAGCGAGTCTTTACAGCCTGCCAGATTGCTTTACCAACAGTGAGTTTCCTAATACGTTGGGCTCCCCATTCTGCTGGTATTTTCTTACAGGAAACACCCCAAACTTTTTCTGTATAATCTTTAAAAAAAGTCTGATACAGTTCATTACCAAAATTGTTAATAAAAAAATCTTCAAGGCTGGCAATCTTTTTTGGGCCAAATAACTGGGAATTTAGGTATGATAATGCGATTCTGATTATTTTTATGGCTCCAAGTTTATGAATAGTGTCCCAAGACAGATTAATTGGATAACTGAAAAATTTTTTTTTGTAATATATGCGGGACAGACGCTCTCTTATCAGCATTACTTTTTCTTTATTAAGAGAAGCACTATTTGTATTATTTTTGTTATCGACTTCGGTTGATTTATTATGATAGGTTATTTTAAGAGAAGAATCTTCAGAATGGTGTAAAGGCATGATATTAAACCACCAATTCATAACTCGTTCAGACTTTGAAAAAAAACGATGACCTCCAATATCTATGCGGTTGCCTTTGTAATTGAGAGTTTTTGAGATTCCACCAATATATTTTGATTTTTCTAAAATTATGGGTTGAATTTCAGTTCTATTAAGTAGTTCCCAAGCAGTAGTCAGTCCGGCAGGTCCGGCACCAATAATGATTGCTCTCTTATCAGGCATATATTATTTTTGAATTGAAAGCTTTTACAGTTTAAAACACTTTTTTGGTAATTCTATTCTTTATCCACAAATCTTGAATGTCGATAAGTTTTTATTTTTAAACATATAGGATCAATGGTTATAGATTTTTATAGTATACAGATAGGGAGAGTGATTATTTTGATCAATGACATTACTCTCTGTTTCTAATGAGTTAAGATGTAGGTTAATCTTAGTTGAACTGAACAGAGAGTTTAAAAGTAAAAAAGAACCAACTTTTGCTATATCCCTTCTCAAAATTATGATTT
>DATGTY010000277.1:0-3320 GCA_035301605.1 Chitinophagaceae bacterium
TTCGTGCTTCAGGATGTATGGAATATCTATTAGACGGATTAGGAGCTGGATTTTCTGCACTAGGGGTCAACACTGACTTTGTACCCGCCTTACCCGTTGCATTGATGAAACCTTTAAGTGGCAGTGGCGCTCGCGGACTGATGGTTGAAATCATGCATAACTATGGCGCAGATTCCTTCCCGGGTATTGTTTCGTGCCTGATGCAGGGATCTACAGAAACTACATTTTACGTCATAGCCGTTTATTTTGGTGCAGTTAATATTCGTAAGACAAGACATGCAGTTCCTGCTGCCCTTATGGCCGAAGGAGCAGGAATCATCGCAGCTATTTTTATTGCTTATTTGTTTTTTCATTAAAATGCTCCCATGATTATACCGTTCATCATAAAAGGGTAAAATTCTCTATCTTTTTCCAAAGAATCAATTTTCATTTTTTACATTTGTATCGTGAAATTGATATCATTCATATTGTCTATTTACATCCTAGCACTGGGAGTCATTCCCTGTGCAGATGCAGCTAGTCATCCCTATCAGGATACACAAATTTCAATATCACAACCACATACTGATCACCAACAACAAGATGGATGTACTCCATTATGTATATGTAACTGTTGCCAGATTAGTATTGATCAGCCACAAAACAATTTTTATATCCCCACTCCTGTTCTACAAAGGGAATATGGTGCCAAACTATTAGTGAACCCAATAGAACGCCCTTTTTCTATTTGGCAGCCTCCTAAGGTATAATATTGACAACATAAAATCCGGATTATATCCATTCAATATGTATGGTATTTATGGAATACTAAATATTGTCCCGGGTGAATTCATTCTCTTTTCAAAGTCAATATTTTTTCATTTATGATTAATAAAATTATTTCTTTTTCAATAAAGAATAAAATCATCATAGGCTTGTTAACGCTAGCCGTGGTTGGTTTTGGTATTTTTTCCATGACTAAAATGCCCGTAGGTGCAGTACCTGACATTACCACTAATCAGGTTCAAGTTATCACTACTTCCCCTAATCTCAGCACTTCTGATATAGAACAGTTTGTTACTTATCCTGTTGAGTTGGCTATGGCCAATCTGCCCGGAGTAAAAAACATTCGTTCCATCTCCAGATTTGGGCTATCCGTAGTCACCATCATTTTCGAAGATGATATGGGAACATATCTTTCCCGACAACTGGTAAACGAAAAGTTAGCAGAAGTGAAGGAGGAGATTCCGGATAACTTCGGAACGCCCTCCATGGGACCTATATCTACAGGATTAGGAGAAATTTATCAATATTACCTTACGGTAGATACGGGTTATGGTGCGACATATAATAACATGCGGCTTCGTACCATTCAAGACTGGATTATTAAAAGACAAATGGCTATGGTGAAGGGCGTGGTGGAAGTAAACAGTTTTGGAGGACATATTAAACAATATGAGATAGCTGTTCATCCCAATCAACTTAAGAACATGAATATTTCCATAGCTGATGTCTATAAAGCTATTCAGAAAAATAATGGAAATACGGGTGGCGCATATATTGAGAAAAACCACAAAGCCAACTATATTAGAGGGGAAGGTTTGGCTACTTCCATTGAAGATTTAGAAAATATCGTCATTAAAACAGTCAATGGATTACCCATTTTAGTTAAAGATGTGGCTAAAGTTCATTATGGAAGTGCTGTTCGTTATGGTGCTGCTACAAAAGATGGCAAAGGAGAAGCCGTTGGCGGCACAGTAATGATGTTGAAAAATGCAAATTCCAATGCCGTCATTAAAAGAATAAAAGACCGGATAGCGCAAATTCAAAAATCGCTTCCGGAAGGGGTACACATCGAATCTTTCCTGGATCGTTCAGAATTAATCGGAAGAACCACGGATACCATAAGCAAAAATCTGATAGAAGGTGCTTTGATCGTTATATTTGTTCTTGTTCTCCTATTAGGAAATTTTCGGGGAGGGCTCATCGTAGCTTCTGTTATCCCGCTCTCCCTGCTTTTTGCATTCATCATGATGCATATCTTTCATATCCCGGCCAACTTGATGAGCTTGGGGGCTATTGATTTCGGGATATTGGTGGATGGCGCCGTCATTATCGTAGAAGGAGTCGTCCATCTGATGGATAAATACATCCTCAAAGAACCCCAAAACAAGATTACCCGAAAGGACATGGATTCCATTACCTTTCAGTCCGGGAGCAAGATGATGAATTCTGCCTTCTTTGGACAATTGATTATCCTGATTGTATTCTTCCCTATCTTAACACTGACCGGAGAAGAAGGAAAAATGTTTCGTCCCATGGCACTCACTTTCAGTTTTGCCGTTATCGGCGCCATGATTTTGTGCCTTACTTATGTGCCCATGGTATCAGCTCTTTTCTTAAGAAAAAGTTCGAAGAAACAAGGAAAACAGAATTTTATAGAAAAACTTAGTAAACGTGTTATTGCCGGAATTGAAAAAATCTATTTCCCTATAATGCATTGGGCGCTAAGAAAATGGAAATGGGTTTTAGGATTGGCTATTCTATGTTTACTTCTTGCAGGATTCACCTTTAGCAGAATGGGTGCAGTCTTTATTCCAAATCTCAATGAAGGCGATATAGCTATGCAGGCCATCTTAAAACCCGGAAGCAGCTTGAGCGAGTCCATTAAATCCAGTAATCAAGCTGAAAAAATTTTATTGGATAACTTCCCTGAAGTAAAACATGTAGTCGCTAAAATCGGGGTTTCCGAAATCCCTACCGATCCCATGCCTATGGACATTGCAGATATGTTTCTTATTATGAAACCAAAGGATGAATGGACTTCTGCCTCTAACAAAGAAGATCTCATTCGGCAATTCAAAGAAAAGCTCTCTGTATTATCAGGTATAAACTTCCAATTTTCACAACCTATTGAACTGAGATTCAATGAATTGGTGACCGGTGTCAGAGAAGACATCGCTATTAAAATTTATGGCGACGACTTAGATATTCTGGCACAAAAAGCGAATGAATTAGCCGGAATTATTCAAACTGTCCCTGGAATAGGCGACCTCAAGGTGGAAGCTACAAAAGGTCTTCCCCAGCTCACTATTGATTATAATCGTCAAAAAATTGCCCGATATGGTCTCAATATAGAAAAACTTAATAACGTTGTTGCTACTGCCTTTGCAGGAAAAAAGGCGGGGCAGGTTTTTGAAGGAGAAAAACGTTTTGATCTTGTATTACGATTGGACAAAGCCCACAGGAGTGGAATTAATGACATCAAAAACCTGTATATCACCACACCTACCGGCAATCAGGTTCCGTTAAAAGAAGTTGCATATATCAGCTATCAGCCC
>DATGTY010000278.1:0-3101 GCA_035301605.1 Chitinophagaceae bacterium
CCGAAACTTCATTTTCATTTTGTCCTCCGGCAAAATAGAGTTGATTTCCTCTTGCCGCAAGCGCTCCACTACTAAGCGGAAACGGTAAATTCGGCAATGTATCTATCTGTAATTCCCGGGTATTTTCATCCCAATGAAGCAACGAGACGTTATTAAGCGCACCATCTATATTCTGCCCTCCGGCGATAACAATCCCGGCATCAATGGAACAATTCGCACTATAAGCTACCTTATAAGGGAGTGAAAACTTTTTTTTCAAGGGAACAAGACTATCCTTTTCCTGCTTAAAGACATACACTTCATTATAAAACTTCTTAGCTCCGCCATCCCAAGGAGCCGCATTAGGAAAATTAGAACCACCGCCTACAATAAGTACATCATTTGAAATGCCGGTTACCGGTCCGGCTAATCCAATAGAGCTGTCAGGAATTTGTCCCTGTATCGCCCAAGCAAAAGTTAAAGCATTATTTTCATGCTTAGTTGAAGTATTATTACAAGCCATAATAAAAAGTAGAATAAATAATACGGTTAATATAGATAATTTCTTCATAAGGTTTATTTCGTGTCAAAAGTCTAAAGAAACTTCAAGAAAAACATAAATAATATGACAAACATAATACATTTCAAATAAAAACTCGAATTGTTTGCTGTGTGAAATCCAATTTTTGGATAAAAAATGCATTTCATTCTCTATCTTTGCAACCTATGGAGGGAATATTAGACCAAATAGACGAATTTCGAAAGGAGATCGTCGCCTTTTCACCTACAAACAAGGATGAGCTTGAAAATTTCCGTATCCGATTTTTAGGTAGTAAAGGTATTGTAAAAGCATTATTTAAGGAAATGAGAAATGTTCCAAAAGAAGAAAAAAAGGCTTTTGGAAAAAAATTAAATGATTTTCGCACTTTCACAACGGAACAATACGAAAAAGCGCAAGCAACGCTTTCTGAAGCAGAGGACGAAGAGGAAGAAGCAGGAATTGACTTGACCTTACCGGCAGATCCTCAACCATTGGGCAGCAGACATCCCATCCATATCATACGCAAGGAAATCATTCACATTTTTGAGAAAATTGGTTTTGGTATTGCTGAAGGACCTGAAATAGAAGATGACTGGCATAATTTCACCGCACTTAACCTTCCTCCGGATCATCCGGCGCGAGATATGCAGGATACCTTTTTTCTAGGTAAAAATCCGGATAAAGTTCTGCGTACCCACACTTCTTCGGTACAGGTTCGTGTGATGGAGCAAGGCAATCTTCCAATTCGTATTATTTGTCCCGGGCGAGTATTCCGAAATGAAACAATTTCAGCTAGAGCACATTGTTTCTTCCATCAGGTAGAAGGGCTTTATATAGATGAAAATGTATCTTTCGCAGATTTAAAACAAACGCTTTATTACTTTGTAAAGGAACTGTTTGGCGAAGATACCGGGGTTCGGTTTCGACCTTCTTTTTTCCCGTTTACAGAACCGAGTGCAGAAATGGATATCAGTTGTCTGATTTGCGGTGGAGAAGGTTGTAATGTATGTAAACATACTGGTTGGGTAGAAATTTTAGGCTGTGGCATGGTGCATCCTAATGTGTTGACAAATTGCAATATAGATGCTGAAAAATATACCGGCTTTGCCTTTGGTATGGGAATAGAACGTATTACCATGCTGAAATATCAAATTAATGATCTCCGATTATTTTCAGAAAACGACATTCGTTTCCTACAACAATTCGAAGGTGTAAGTTAGTTCGTCTTTATCAATAAAGCATACTCTTATGGTTCTTGTTACCGGCGGAACCGGATTTTTAGGCGCTCATCTTTTGGATCAGCTTGTGCAGGCAGGAGAACAGGTAAGATGCCTGTACAGAACGAAACCCTTCAAATATGTTCCTCAGGATATTATTAAACAAATAGAATGGGTACAGGGAGATTTGTTAGATACGGTTTCTCTGGATAAGGCTATGCAGGGAGTCCAACAGGTTTATCACTGTGCCGGCAAAATTTCTTTTCAACCTAAAGACAAAGAGAGGCTGAATCAAGTCAATGTTGTAGGTACTGCCAACATAGTCAATTGCAGCCTGGAACACGGAATTCAAAAATTGCTTTATGTCAGCTCTGTAGCCGCTCTTGGTAGTGCTAAAGACAACGAGCTGGTAACAGAAAAATGTAAATGGGAAGTCAAAAGGAACAATACCGTTTACGGTAAAAGTAAACATTTGGCAGAGTTGGAAATATGGCGAGGAATTGCAGAAGGTCTTCCGGCCATCATCGTCAACCCTTCTACGCTTATAGGACCTTCCTTATATTGGTCTGAAGGATCTCCAAGTCTCTTTAAAAATATAGCAGAAGGATTTGCTTACTACCCAATAGGACTAAATGGTTTTGCTGATGTCAGAGATACCGCCCGCCTGATTAGACATTTGATGAGAACCAATATTTCAGAGGAAAGATTTATTATAAATAATGAAAACTGGACTTTTAAACGCTTATTTTTATCTATAAAAGATCAATTTAATTTAGAGACCAAGTTTATTGAAATTAATCCCTTTGTAAGCAATATACTTTGCCAGGCGGCTAAAATTAAAGCTTTATTCACCGGTACGGAACCTCTTATTACAAAAGAGATGGCAATAACTTCAGCAGAGAAAGTATCCTATAGCAATCGTAAAATAGCCGGTTTATTCCCTTCATTTCAATGGACCAGCCTGGAAGAAACCATTGCAGATACCTGTCATGTTTTTTTGGAGCAAAAAACAACAAATGCACAAGAGGATTAGCCTATGATTATCTGTTTATCTACAGATCTTTCACTTTTTCCCAAATTTCAGGTATTCTTTTAATCCAACCAAGTTCGCGTCTTTTATTTCGTGCTTCTCCTGCAGGATAACCAAAATACATTTTCCCGCCTTTTAAGGAAGAAGGGACTCCTGTTTGTGCCAAAACCACGGTATTAGATTCTATCAATAAATCTTTAGACACCCCGACCTGCCCCCAGAGGGTTACATTATCTTCTATAATCGTCTTACCACCAACACCAACTTGCGCAGCAAAGAGGCAATTTTTCCCAATCTCGGCTCCATGCCCAATTTGTACCAGATTATCCAATTT
>DATGTY010000279.1:0-10062 GCA_035301605.1 Chitinophagaceae bacterium
GAGCAGTACTCGTTTATAATAACAAAATCATTGGAGAAGGTTTTCACGAACATTACGGACAAGCCCATGCAGAAGTCAATGCAATAGAGAGCGTACCTACTATCCATCAGCATCTTATTCCTCAATCTACGCTATATGTCACGCTCGAGCCTTGTTCTCATTATGGCAAAACGCCCCCCTGCTCAGATTTAATCATAGAAAAAAATATTCCACAGCTCTTCATAGGTTCTGTAGATCCAAATCCCCGCGTAGCCGGTACCGGAATAGAAAAATTAAAACAAGCCGGAATCAAGGTCACTACCAAAATATTAGAAAAAGAATGTCTGGAAATAAACAAAGCTTTTTTTACTTTTCATCAGAAAAAAAGACCTTATTTTATTCTAAAATGGGCTGAATCTCAGGATGGTTTCATAGCACTTCCCGGTCCTAAACAAGTGAAACTATCCAATGCCTATGTTAATCGACTGGTTCATCGTTGGCGCAGTGAGACTGCCGGAATATTAATTGGCTATAATACGGCTAAAATAGACCATCCGCGACTCACCAACCGGCTTTGGTCCGGCGCTTCCCCTATTCGTATTATTTTAGATCCTAAAGATGAACTTCCAGCCACCTTGCATCTATTTCAGGATGGCAATCCCACCCTTATTTATAATCTTAAGGTCAACCGAAAAAACGATGCTGCAGAATGGATTAGCGTCGCCCCCCAAAAAGATTTCCTGCAAGAAGTATGTCATGATTTATTTGAAAGAAAAATTCTTTCTGTGCTTGTAGAAGGCGGAGCAAAGACACTGCAAACTTTACTACAAAAGAAACTTTGGGATGAGATTCGCATCATTCAGGGGAAGCACTCCCTCGGAGAAGGGCTGCCTGCACCCAAAATATCTTGTCAAACCACAACAGAAGAATCAATTGAAGACAATACCATTCGTTATTGCTTTCCTACAGAACAACTATAAACGATCTTTATTTTCAAAAAACCAGAATATTATTACCCTCTACATTTTATCACTCCTCCAGCAATAATTCTCTAATTCGTTTTTTATTTCCGGCTATCCAGACAGAATCTCCTTCCTTAAAGACATAAGAAGCAGGTGGATTCAGTCGTCGATTTCCATCTCGTTCTACGCCCACAACGATTCCCTGCATTTCTTGCCTGATATCAGAATTTTTGATATCTTTTCCATCTAAATGAGAACCTTGTCTTACAGTCACCTGCATCAATTCCATTTGTCGCGAAACGCGATTTTCTGATTCTTCCTTTTCTTCAGGAATTATAATTTTATTAAAAGCTTCTAATTCATCATCCGTACCTATCACAGCAATACTGTCCAAAGGGAAAATACGTTCTGCTCCTCCTGGAACATTTATTATTTTATTTCCTCGTTCAATGAGTACTACATTAATACCGAAACGATCTCTCCAATCAAGCTCCATCAGCGATTTACCAACACAAGGAGACTCTTGCGGGATTATGATATCAGTCAAATGCCCATCCCATGGAATCAGATTGCGAGATTCTTGCTCTTCCTTCACGCGCCCCTGAAGATTTGTTAAGAATCTATTTTCCATTTTCCCATAAAAAAACTGCAACCCATTTCTAAAAGTAAAGAGTAACAAAGCAATTAATACACAAGCTACTATCAAAGCTATAGTGACCGAGAAAGCTCTACTCAAAAGAAAACCTATAATAATAACCACTATTGCATATCGTAACACATCCAATAAGACCAAAGGACCTCTATTCAAAATTCGATCATTCCATAATTTTTTAAAGGCTTCTTTTTCAATCCGACGAATGGCCATTGCCCATAAAAAGGGGGCAATCAAAACAACCTCAATAATAATATTTAAAATAGCCACTGTTGCATCATCACTTATTTCCGTAGAAAGTAATGGCGTAACATAATTAACTATTAGGAGTAGAATCCCTATAATAATAACAGAATGAATAATAACGGTCTTCAAATATCCACGAATAATAATCCGCCAACTACTTAACGTCTTCATATTCTGTGTTCCCGAGCTATAACGATTCATGTTTTTTACCCATTTTTCAGGCAAATGCTTTTCTAACCAATAATAAAAGGGTTCGGATAAGCGAATTAAATAAGGAGAACAAAAAGTAGTTAGAACCGATACCCCGACTGCAATAGGATATAAAAATGGGCTGGTTACTTCCAATGTCAATCCTAAAGTAGCAATAATAAAAGAAAATTCACCAATTTGTGCAAGGCTCATTCCCGTTTGTACCGATTGCTTTAAAGGCTGTCCTGAAATAAGCGATCCAATAGACACATTCACTATTTTTCCGCCAATAACTACAAAAGTCAATATTAATACCGGTACAATATAATCTGCTAATACCGATAAATTAATCAACATCCCTACCGAAACAAAGAAAATAGCACCAAAAAGGCTTTTTACAGGCTTTACCAATTCAATAATACGTTCATTCTCTGTGGTATCAGCCAAAATAGACCCCATAATAAAAGCACCTAAAGCAGAAGAAAAACCGGCTTTAGAAGCCAGAAAAACCATTATCAGGCAAAGTCCTAAAGATAAGACCAAAACAGTTTCCTCATTCAAAAACTTACGTACACGCTTCAAAAAAGTAGGTAAAATATAAATCCCGGACACAAACCACAGAATAAGGAAAAAAGCCAGTTTTAAAATAGAAAACAGCATTTCACTTCCCGAAAAATTCTGACTCACGGCAACCGTAGATAGCAACACCAATAATAAAACAGCTACCAGGTCTTCTATCACCAAAATGCCAAATACCGTACCGGCAAACTTCTTTGTTTTCAATCCCAACTCTTCAAAAGCTTTAATAATAATTGTGGTAGAAGAGATAGCAATGATTCCTCCCAGAAAGATACAATCCATAGTGGACCATCCCATCAATTTCCCGGTTATATAACCGATTAACAACATCATGGAACACTCAAAAATACCGGCAACACCTGCCGAAGGAACCACTTTCACCAATTTCTTAAAACTAAACTCCAGTCCAAGACTAAAGAGCAAAAAGATAACACCTATATCCGCCCAAACACGAATAGAATCAGCATCTCCAACACTAGGGAAAAGATTAAAATTCGGACTAATTAATAGGCCTGCCAAGATATATCCTAAAACTACAGGTTGTTTTAATTTTTGGAATATAATGGTAATAATACCGGCAGCTCCTAATATTAGTGCAAGATCAACTATGAGGGGTTGAAGATTTTCCATTGACAAAAAGTATGTTAACGAGGAGGTGTAAAATTAAAAATAAATACGGTATTATCGCAAAATTTCAATACAAACTATCTCAACTCCTGACTTTTTGACGCTATATATTGTCATTGACAAGAACCATAATTTCAATGTTTATAGAAGCAAAACATAACCATTCATTCAAATTTTCAATGGATTGAAAAAGCAGATGATTAATCTTTCTTTTTATCCTTATCTGTAAGAGATTTAATAAACTCTGCCCATGCAAGCGGATTAAAAATATTCATGGTAGGAACTTGCCCTGTCGTACGCATACGTTCAAATTGTTTCTGAAAAGTATGGCGTACCCCTTCCCCTCCGTCAGTCGGCACAAGCCATAATCTTGATTCCAGTATATCCGAGGCAGTATTGGCCTTGGCTAATTGATAATAATCATCCGGAATATCCCAATGCAGGAAAGCTTCTTCAAATTCCTCCTTAGAGGGATAGGAATGAACCACCATGAGGGGCAAATAAGCCGTATCCTGCTTCAAAAGAACTGCAAGACTCATATGATCCTGCTTTAAATCTAAAGGAACGTTAATTTTTCTTTTTTTGAATCCAACAACACTAAAAGCCAAAGAATCCCCTCTCCTGGCTACAATAGAAAACAAGCCTTTCTCATTAGCCACCAATCCGCGATCAGCACCTACCACATATACGGTCACATTAGGGATTGACATCAGACTGTCAGAAGTCATTACGACGCCGGAGACTTCCACTAAGGCATTCGTATCCGCCTTCTGCTGTCCCATCAACAGTAAGGGAAATAATATAAAAGATAATATAATTAAAAATAACTTCTTCATTCTTGGTCAAAGGTACGGCTTTTGTTACTTTAACACCTTTTCTAGGTAAATTGTTAGCTTTTTGTATAATCCGACAATCTTGTATGAAATACACAGTAATTGACTAACTTTGCATAAGTAAGACAAATATTTTAAATAAACAACCGATATGATTTCTAAGGATGATATCAGAAACGCATTAAAACAAGTCGAAGATCCTCAGTTAGGTGGTAACCTTGCCGATTTGAATATGATTAAACAAATCAAAATTTCAGAGGACGCGATTAATATCCGGATAGAACTAAAAACCCCTAAACATCCGCAAAAAGAAGATATTCGTAATAAAAGTATTGAGGTAGTACAGGCTGTAGCAGGAGATAATATAACAATTCACGTACAGTTTACAGCCGTTATCACCAGTGGGCGAGATAATAAGGCAAAAACAATTAACGGAATTGGCGTAAACGATAACCTGTTGCCAAACGTTAAAAATATTATTGCTGTAGCCAGTGGTAAAGGTGGTGTAGGAAAGTCAACTGTAGCCGCTAACCTGGCCATCGCTTTAGGAAAAGAAGGAGCGAAAGTCGGATTGATGGATGCCGATATTTATGGTCCCAGTGCACCTATTATGTTTGGACTCCGAGGGGAACGACCTAAAATGACTAAAATCAACGGAAAAGGAATGATTATGCCCATGGATCGATACGGAGTTAAGGTCATCTCAATCGGACTTTTGGTTGATGAAAAACAAGCAGTTGTTTGGCGTGGGCCCATGGTCAGTAGTGCAATCAAACAATTTGTATCTGATGTTTATTGGGGAGAATTGGATTATTTGGTTATTGACTTACCTCCGGGTACAGGCGATATTCACTTAACGATGGTACAAACCATTCCGGTGACAGGAGCAGTCATTGTTACTACACCACAACAAGTAGCTTTAGCAGATGCGAAGAAAGGTGTAGCGATGTTTAGTACAGGAGCGATTAAAGTTCCTGTTTTGGGAATTGTTGAAAATATGTCTTATTTCACTCCTCCGGAATTACCCGACAAAAAATATTATATTTTTGGAAAAGATGGCGCTAAAAGAATCTGTTCCGACTTCAATATTCCTTTATTAGGAGAAATTCCTATTGTGGAAAGTATCTGCGAAGGTGGTGACGTTGGCATTCCTGCGCTGATGGGGGATGATGAAATCACAAAGAAAGCTTTCTCCGATTTTGCAGATGAAACAGCCAGACATATCGCCATTAGAAATGAAAATCTGGATCCTACCAAGATTGTAGAAATGGTGAGATAAATCTTTGTAGAAAGAATCATCTCCCCTTCCAATAAAAATCAATGAATATGCGCACACATTCTTCAGAAACAAGACGAGCCCTCCTCGTTGTAGATGTACAAAAGGATTTTTGTCCGAATGGTGCGCTTCCTTCTGCCAGCGGGAGTAAAATCATTCCGGTCATTAATCAATTACTCCCCAAGTTTAATTTTGTCATTGCCTCCAAAGACTGGCATCCTCAGGAGACGATACATTTTGAAAAATGGCCGAAACACTGTGTAAGAGGAACAGAAGGCGCTGCTTTTCATGAGGACTTGCATGAAAAGTATATAGATTTAGTGGCTTTAAAGGGCACAGGCAATACAGATGACGGTTATAGTGCATTTGAAGCGACTAATATCGATTTGAATTTTGAGCTGAAAAAACGTGGTGTGGAAGGCCTAATTATCGTTGGACTTACAACGGAATATTGTGTCAAAGCTACTGCTCTAGATGCTTCTCATCTTGGTTTCAAGGTCTATCTTGTAAACAATGCCGTAGCTCCGGTGGAAGAAGAAGATGAAGCCAAAGCACTTCAGGAAATGAAAGAAGCAGGCATCTCCATTATTCAGTCCAAAGATGTGCAGGGATAGCATCCTTTATCTGCAAAAAAAGGATATATTTGTAAGAAGATGAACGATTTCAATATCTATACTAAAATCAAGGCTACAGTACAAGAGATTCTACCAAATGCAAGTATTCTTTTGTATGGATCCAGAGCAAGAGACGACTTCCGTAAAGATAGTGATTATGATCTATTAAAGGGCACATCCTATATTATGCATTAAAGGGGGCCATATTTTTATGAGCAAGCGTGAACATGAAATACTTTCCCTATGGTTAGAGAAGGCAGAACACGATTTAATTGCTGCTAACCTAATCGTCAAATAGCAACCAGAGTAAAGGATATAGCTCGTATGTATTCCATTAGCAATCTTAATTGTTTTTTACAGCATACAAAAATTTTGTATTTTTGAGTTTTATAAAAAACAAAATGCAAAAATTATTTCAAAAATACTATCAGAAGTTAGACCGGGTTCCTGTTGAGTTTCATCGTTATCTGCTCAAAGAGGTAGACTGGAGCTCTCGGCTTATCGGTATAAAAGGAGCGAGAGGATCAGGTAAAACAACTTTATTGTTGCAATCCATTCATTTTCGTGAACTACCCCAAGATCATCAATCGCTCTACGTGAGTTTAGATGACCTCTATTTTGCAGAAAATAAGCTATATGACTTAGCCGATCAATTTGTAAGAGAAGGAGGAAGGTTCCTCTTTTTAGATGAAGTACATCGGTATGAAAGATGGTCAGCAGAAATAAAAAATATCTATGACGACTTCCTTGATTTACAAGTAGTTTTTACAGGTTCTTCCCTGCTCCATTTGGATCAGGCAAAAGGAGATTTAAGTCGTAGAGCAATAATGTATGAACTCTGGGGTCTTTCTTTTAGGGAATATCTTCATTTTAAATTAAATACTTCTTTTGAGGCTGTTACCTTGGAAAATATACTTTCCAATCACCTCCAATTGGCAAGGGGCATTAGTCGTAAAATAAAACCTTTGGCACAATAGCAATATAGGAAATATCAGAGAAGGTTTCTTTCTCAATCAGCTGTCTCCAAAAAGGCCGATAGCTTATACCAAAACAGGAGATTTTATGGTAGATAAATATACCTTTGAAGTAGGTGGAAAAGGAAAGACTTCAAAACAAATAAAGGATATCCCCCATGCGTTTATAGTGGCCGATGACATAGAAATCGGATACCGGAATAAAATCCCGTTGTGGTTGTTTGGTTTTTTGTATTAATCTGAAAAGAAGGCCTCTTTCGGAATGCCAGGACGACCCACCATAAACGGTTTCATTCCATCCGCTTCACCATTCTTTTAGCATGAAAAATAATAGTGCTTACGCAAAACCGTTTCCTGCCTGATGTTGCATTCTGATTGATTATTGATTCATTGCTATTAAATCTCTCAAAACCTTTTTACTTGGTAAAACCGTCAAATATTTACTGGCAAAAATTTGTTTACTATTTTCAGGAAGTGTGTATTTTACCACGGATTCACTTTTATCTTGACATAATACTATTCCTATAGTTTTATTTTCTTTATACGCTTCGATCTCATAAAATTTTCGTTCATTTTCATCATCGATTCGCATTAATTTTAAATAATGAGACCAACTTAATTTGAATTCATCAGACGGTGTCTGACTTTTTTTGAATTTAGCAGACAGTGTCTGTTGTTTTGAATAAACAAGATAGAAACGTCTCATTTGTTGGATGTTAGTCACCGAAAATCCTTTGTCAAATTCCTTTGTCAGTTTTTTAGATAGGTCTTTAATAATTTTTTTGCCGTAGGTTGCTCTGTCTTTTCCATTTTGCTCTTCCTCAACGATTAGTCGACCAATTTCAAAATAGGTCACGACCATAGTTCGATTAATGGTTTGTGCTACTTTTTTTCGTGCATCTTTTAAGAGTTCCGATATTTTATTGGCTAATTCGTTTGAAGAAATATTTGACATTGTCCTTTTATATTCAAAATTTAATTACAAATATACGTTTTTAGATGTCTCTATTTGTTTCTAAATTTTGTTTTTCAATATCTGACAACAATATTATACGTGATTGCAGCTTCTACCTGCATCAACAACTTTTCATCTTTTAGTTTTATCATTGTCTCTATTAGAGATAATTTCCTCGTTTCCGATTACATGATATTATCTTTTAGAACGGAAGATACTAAAAAATTGTGTTCCATTCATTATCATTCCTATGTTTTCTTCCTGATCGAAGTGTTCGGCATTTCATCTGGTCATCAAAAATTTTTTTGCTTCCACTAAAGAAATCGGATACCGAAATAAAATCCCGTTGTGGTTGTTTGGCTTTTTGTATTAATCTGAAAGGAAGATAGGGTCGGATAATATTGAAATGTGGTATCTGATAATCTTTTTAACCCAATACAGGTAAAAAATTGATTTCATCTATTTTTATATCAGGTAAGGGAGCATGACAAATTTCAGCAATTGTCAGAAGGGTAGCTGCCTACACCATGCCCTTTCACCCAGGATGTAGAAGATCCACCCCATCCAAATTCAGAACCGTTATCAACACTTTTAGACCTTACAGAATGAAAAACAGCCTGTTTGGGAAAAGTTTCGGATGAGTGTGATATAAAAGGAAACATTACTTGAGGTTTTCGAAATGGATAGAGGCTACCGCTTTCCATATATCTCCTTTCTTAGTCTTTATTGTTACACCACCGCCACCCACACGGTTATAATATTTGTGATAAACATTTCTATCCCAGATCATTGTTGTTGTGGTATATCCCTCAGGCTTATTGAGATGTGAATCACATGTTACTTTCAGGTTGAGATCTTTATTAAGCATAACGATTTTAGAACCTTCTGTAACCAATTCCATTCCGCCATCATCATTAAATATGACGTGCGATCCGTCCTCACTATACCCTTCTTTAGATATCTCAGGAGTTACACAGATAAGGCCGAAATAACATCTCAAGACGGTAGTATTATTATCAGCCCATTCCAATTTATTATACGTAACGTATCCCCCTTTATCGAATACAGTCTTCTTTTCATGATAACATTCCAAAGGGTTTCCTGATACCGGAACGTACGTTGAAGAACCAACTAAACCTCCTGTTCCAGTTTGATGCATAGTAGAAAGTTGAATGTAATGAAAAGAATCTACCGCAGTTAAAGGAATTACATCTGATAAGTCTAACATTTTATTATCTGCAAAAAATTCAATACTGCCATAATTAGGATCGATATCAATTCTTTCATTCCCAT
This sequence comes from Chitinophagaceae bacterium, assembly GCA_035301605.1. GTDB lineage: Bacteria > Bacteroidota > Bacteroidia > Chitinophagales > Chitinophagaceae > FW021-bin31. The sequence continues at coordinate 9,180 of DATGTY010000279.1, forward strand.
GAAATCCACCTGTAGCATCCACCACGCCATCACGGTCAGCATACCAAACGAATTCATTTTCCCCGGCAGTAAGAATAGGATACTTTTCAACCATTTTCCCTTCTTCAAGTACATTCATGTAACTTCTTTTGATGCGCCATAGATTCTTAAATTTCTTAGAATTCACTTCGTGAACGACACGAAACATCGCATAAAGTGAGTCATAGACATGAACATACACGTTAACGGTTTCTTGCGCTCCTTCATCATATTTAAAATATATTGGAGAATATTCGATCTTTGATGAATCTTCATCTATTTCATTGTTATCGTTTTCATTATTATTCTCACCAACACCATTTTCTCGCTGATCTGTTTGAATTGGGTTGTCTGTACTACACCCAAGTAGATTAGCCAACGTAAGAAAGGATAATGTAATCAATATGCTAATTTTTTTCACCTTTTGCAGTATTTAATATATTAATTAGTTCTTTTGACACCATATTTTGTAATCATATTCCCTTAACCCAACTTGGCTGTTCATAATCCTATCTCCCTGTTTTTCAGTGGTTTAATTTTTTTAGTGATACACTACATATTTTTTCGTTGTTTTTTGTGCGTGGGTACAGCCGGTGGCATCGTAGATTTGTTTGACCTCTTTGATTGGTTTAGAAGGCTTTCTTAGATGGATTGTTTTTGTATCAGTAGGGAGCTCTACGGTTTGGATCTGCTGAGTTTGCATAATCCGTAGGATATTCGTCCAATCGTAAGTGATATTCGCCCCGGCCAACTGATATCTAATAGTATTGACCAGTTGGTAGGCTAAAATTGACAGGTATAAATGTGCTTCTATACGCTCCTGTTTTTGATGATGAACCGGACGGATGTTCAGGTCTGTTTTTAA
>DATGTY010000280.1:0-2266 GCA_035301605.1 Chitinophagaceae bacterium
AATTATTTTATAATTTATCGATATAAATACTCAACTACTCTATTTTGAAAATTACTTTTTTAGGAACAGGAACTTCTCAAGGCGTCCCCATGATAGGATGTAATTGTGAGGTATGCACTTCTTCAGATGCCAAAGACAACCGATTAAGAAGTAGTATCCTTATTCAACATGAAGGAATAAATATCGTTGTTGACACTACTCCCGATTTCAGATATCAAATGCTACGTGCACAGGTAAAACATTTAGATGCCGTTCTCATAACACACCACCACAAAGATCATTTAGCAGGAATGGATGATGTACGTGCCTTTAACTTTTTCCAAAAAGAAGCAATAGATATTTATGCCATGGAAGAGACACAGGAAATTATTCGAAAAGAGTTTTCTTATGCTTTTGCTCCTGAAAAATATCCGGGAGTTCCTCAAATCAATCTAAAGACCATCAAAAACAAGCCTATCCATATAAAAGGACTGAAAATAACGCCTATTCATGTTTTACATCATAAATTACCGGTCGTCGGGTTTCGAATAGGAGATTTTACTTATATTACTGACGCAAATTATATTGCTCCGGAAGAAAAGAAAAAGATAGAGAAATCCAGAGTGCTTGTATTAAATGCATTAAGAAAAAAGCCTAAGCACATCTCCCATTTTACGCTATCTGAAGCTGTTGAATTATCTAACGAAGTGAATGCAGAGACTACTTATTTTACACATATTAGTCACCAAATGGGAACCTATCAAAAGGTGCAACAAGAACTACCCAAAGAAAAATTTCTGTCGTATGACCAATTACAAATTGAAACAATTTAATCCCTCCCCCAATGACCATTCAAGAAGCCCAAGATAAAGTAGATCAATGGATTAAAGAATACGGTGTCAGATACTTCAGCGAGCTGACAAACATGGCTATCCTAACCGAGGAAGTTGGCGAGGTAGCACGCATCATTTCCAGAAAATACGGAGAACAATCGTTCAAGGAAAGCGATAAAGACAAGGAATTATCAGATGAAATGGCAGATGTATTATGGGTTATTCTATGTTTGGCTAACCAAACGGGAATAGACCTAACAAAGGCATTAGAAAAAAACTTTAGCAAGAAAACAAATCGGGATGCAACCCGACACAAAGAAAATGAGAAATTGAAGTAAAACATTCAATTTTATATATCATAAATCAGACTTGATATAAAATAGCCGGTAACTGCTTTAATACATATAAATTTTTAACGCAGTTATAACACCTTTTAACGTAATACTAACAGAAGATAAAAATTTCCTTTTATAGCTTTGTTTTTACAAAACAAGCAGGTCAGTTTCGACCTACGATTATTGTTTACTGTACGAAAAAAATCAGTATTATAATTAAGATTATAAATTACGCATAGCGTATATTATTATATATTTTTTTATTAATCTTAAAATTGAAACTACATGCAAAAAAGCTCAACTTTTAGTAAAAATCTTTTCTTATTATTTTCTTTGGGAATCCTCTTTCTTTTTCCCACACAGACTACTGCCAAAGCGGTGGCATTATACACACCCTATACCAATATTACAGTCTCGCCCGGGCAAAAAATAGATTACTCCATTAAGCTCATTAACAATACCAGCTCCATTAAAGATGTCCGAATATCGTTATACGGTTTACCGGACGGCTGGGACTATACCCTTAAATCGGGGAGCTGGGAAATAGATCGTTTAGCGGTTCGCGCTAATGAATCCAAAACTATATCCTTAGAAGTAACAGTTCCCTTAAAGATAGAGAAAGGAGCATACCGTTTTCATATAAGAGCCAGCGGTTATGATGACCTGGGTCTTACTGTAAATGTTTCTAAATCTGGCTCTTATGAAAGTGCATTTACCATAAAACAAGCCAATTTAGAAGGCGCTGCCAATACAGACTACACTTTCAATGCCACCTTAAAAAATGCAACTGCCGATACCGCATTTTATGCTTTTAGAGCGCATGCCCCTCGTGGATGGCAAGTAAATTTTAAAGCCAATTATAAAAGAGTTTCTTCTGTAAAAATCAATCCCAATGCCTCTCAAAACATGACTATTGAGGTTCACCCCCCTTCTCAGGCACCCAAAGGCACATATAAAATACCCATTTTTGCCAGTTCGACGAATACTTCTGCCGAATCCGAGATTTCAGTTTCCATCACCGGATCTTATGACATTTCATTATCCACTCCTTCAGGAAGATTAAGTACCGACATTACTGCCGGAGATTCTAAAAAGCTTACACTTGCCATCAAAAATACC
>DATGTY010000281.1:0-4224 GCA_035301605.1 Chitinophagaceae bacterium
TACCATGGTTACAGAACTGACAATAAGAATGAAAGTCATTAAACTTACAGAAGCCATGGGCATATTAGGAATACCAAAAAAGCTGGAAAACACCTCATTTGGATTAGGCCAATAGTCTAAACTAAACCTTGTACTACCATAAGCATACAATAAAGAACCAAATGTAAAAGTATCTGATACAAGGAAAACCCACATCATCAGCTTACCATAACTAATTTTAAATGGAGATACTCCTCCATTAAATGGAGCCCCCCAAATATTTTCTTTTTTCTCCTGTGTTTTACTATCCGCTGTTACAGTTACAGATTCACTCATTTTTAAAAAATAAAACGATTAAAAATTATCCAATTATTAAAAAGAAGATATACAAATATATCCATAAAACATCTACAAAGTGCCAATAAGTAGATACTATTTCCACCGGTACCGCATCATAAGTTCTCACTTTTCGTCTATATGCCCTAAAAAATATAAACAATAGAGCAATAACACCTCCTAATACATGTGCCATATGAGCCATCACAATTACATACAAAAAACTCGTTGAGTTATTCCATGCCAATGTAAGTCCGGTATCATACATTACACTAAACCCATACAATTGCGAGATTAAAAACAGGAACCCCAAAACTGCAGTAAGTGTAATCAAATATCTATAAGCCAACATCTTGTGTTGCTTAAACCTTTTCAATGCCAAATGCATGGTCAAACTACTCACTAAAATAAGAAAAGTAGAAACTAAAAAGATACTTGGCATCTTAAAAGATTGCCAAGAGTCTCTATCATGCATCACAATATAAGCGCTGGTGAAAGCCGCAAAAAACATAATAATACCAGCAATGGCCAACCACATATTGAATTTATATGGATGCATTTTTTTCTTCTCTTTCATATTCCCTGCAATTGCTCCTGTCATTTTAATTAAACTTTATCTGCCAGTAAAGCTAATTGAACCACTACAAAATAAATGTATGCTCCAAACATTAGTTTTCTAGCATGACTAATATCTCTATATCTATATAATTCTACGGCTCTATATAACAAAAACACATTCATCAACAACACAATAATGGCAGAAGTCATACCTGACATGCCATAAGCATAAGGTAAAAACCCTACCGGAATAAGCATGACCGTATAAGCGATTGCCTGTAAAGCAGAAAAGCCATCTTTTCCTTTACTAGAAGGTAATAGCTTAAAACCGGCCTTTTGATAATCATCATAAGCCACCCAACCAATAGCCCAAAAGTGCGGAAACTGCCATAAAAATTGAATAGCAAACAAAATCCAACCGCCAATAGCCATATGTCCCGTAATCACACCAGCGCCAGCTACCCAACCGATTAATGGAGGAAATCCTCCCGGGAATGCCCCAATAAATACAGCAAAAGAGTTCCATTTCTTCCAAGGGGTATATAAAAAACCATAAAGTAAAAATGAAACCAAACTTACTAAAGCACTTAACCAGTTAAAATAATATCCAATTAAGAATAAACCGGCCGAACAAAAGATACAAACGAAAACCACCGCCTCAGCAACACTCATTCGTCCACTTGCTAAAGGACGATTCTTGGTTCGAGACATTTTCGCATCCGACTCTCGTTCTATAATCTGATTTACGGCATTGGCCGTACCAGTTATACAAAAACCACAGACAAAAAGTAAAAGAACTTTCCAAAGATGAACCTCCAATCCGGGAACCAATAAATAACCTATCACGCAGGAAAAAACAACAGTGAAACTCAAAGTGAATTTCGTAAGCTGATAATAATCCTTAAGTTTTTCAATCAACATTACCTACAAACATCTTTAAACACGCACAATATCTCAAGATCATTCCCGAACTCATATATACCATCTTTATTTACTCATATTCTAGCTAGCTTGTGTTTCCTCCTCTTTCAACTCATCAGCCGAAAGCGGTATATTTTGCGGAATAAAACTATCCCGATGACCATTTTTACTAAAATCATAAGGCCAGCGATAAACCGTAGGAATCTCTCCGGGCCAGTTGCCATGTCCGGCCTTAATCGGCGTCGTCCATTCAAGTGTAGTAGAGCCCCACGGATTGCTACTACTCTTCCTTCCTCTAAATATACTATAAAAGAAGTTATACAAAAACAGTATTTGCGAAATAAATGCAATAATAACACAAATACTAATAAAAGTATTCAAACTCTCAAACGGTTTAAATGTGTGCCAGGCATCATAACTATAATATCTTCTCGGCATACCGGCAAGTCCTTCATAATGCATCGGCCAAAAAATTAAATAGGCACAGACAAAAGTAACCCAAAAATGAATAATACCTAAAGTATTGTTCATCAACCTACCGAACATCTTAGGGAACCAATGATAAACCCCTGCAAACATTCCAAAGAGAGAAGCGACCCCCATCACCAAATGGAAATGCGCGATAATGAAGTAAGTATCATGAATATGAAGGTCAATCGTTGAATTACCCATCCAAATACCGGTTAATCCCCCGGAAATAAATACACTCACAAAACCTATGGCAAATAACATTGGCGGATTAAAGGTGATACTGCTCCGCCACATAGTTCCCAACCAGTTAAACACTTTAATAGCAGAAGGCACTGCAATCAGCAATGTCAATAATCCGAATACAGATCCCAACAAGGGGTTCATTCCACTGATAAACATGTGATGCGCCCAAACAGTAGTAGATAATATCATAATCGCAAAGAAAGCGATAACCATCCCTACATATCCAAAAATCGGACGTTTACCATGGGTAGCCAACAATTCTGAAGCTATCCCCATGCCGGGAAGAATAGTAATATATACCTCCGGATGGCCTAAGAACCAGAATAAATGTTCATAAAGCAAAGGACTTCCTCCGGTATTTGGCAATGCCTGTCCTTTCACAAATAAGTCGGAAAGATAAAAACTAGTGCCTAAATGACGATCAAACATCAATAGAATCATACAAGACAACAAAACAGGGAAAGAAAGTAAACCGAGAATTGCAGTAACTAAAAGCCCCCATATCGTTAATGGCATGCGTCCCATACTCATTCCCTTGGTACGCATATTCAATATCGTTGAAATATAATTAACACCGGCGAGCAACTGAGAAATAATAAAGATCGCCATTGCCGTAATCCAAAGATCTGCTCCGGTTCCTGATCCGGGACTTGCCTGAGGAAGCACACTCAAAGGTGCATAAGCCGTCCACCCTCCGGCAAAAGGACCGGTAGATACAAATAATGAAGAAAACATAATCACACTGGAAACGAAAAAGAACCAATAAGATAACATGTTTATAAAAGGAGAGGCCATATCCCTGGCACCCAACTGTAACGGAATCAAAAAGTTTGCAAAAGTACCACTCACACCGGCCGTTAATACAAAGAACAACATAATCGTACCATGCATGGTCACCAGTGCATAATAAAATTCAGGCGTCAGATGTCCTCCTGCAGCCCAATGTCCGAAAAGTACTTCCATGAATTGAAAAGAAGTATCCGGAAAACCCAACTGCAATCGAAAAATAACCGAGAAAAAGCCACCTATAAATGCCCAAATCATTCCCGTAATCAGGAATTGTCTCGAAATCATCTTATGATCCTGACTAAAAATATATTTAGTTATAAAAGGCTCATGATGAACATGGGCCCCTTCTTGTACCTCCTCAGTAGGAACAGTCGCTGCCCGGGAAGGAGAAGCAGTCTGACCACCCATCGATTGATTCATTTCGTTACTCATAATCTTTTATTTTATCTAACCCAGAATTTTAAACCTAATAATTTTCATTTTACCTCATCGCAATATGTCCAGAAGTGTCTGCAGCCTTCTTATCTTTTTCAGCAAGTTGATCTGCCTTCGCATCTGAATCCTGTTCAGCATGAGCATATTGGTATTGAGATTTTTGAGAAGCGGCCCAGGCATCAAACTCTTCTTGCGTTTCTACAATAATGGTTGCACGCATTGAATAATGCCCATTTCCACAAAGTTGATCACATGCCAACTCATAAACAAAATCAGGATCTCCGGTTCGCTCTTTCATCTCTTTAGTAGTAATGGTAGGCGTAAACCATAAAGTGGTAGGTACTCCCGGAACCGCATCCATCTTTAATCTAAAATGAGGCAACCCCACATCGTGTATCACATCCTGAGAATTAATAATTAATTTAACAGGTTTGTCAACCACAAGATGCATCACACCATTAGAAACAATATCATCTTTATTCGCTGGATCAG
>DATGTY010000282.1:0-5968 GCA_035301605.1 Chitinophagaceae bacterium
AAAAGAGGGTGCCAATTCCGGTTTATACAGACGTTTGGCTGCAGCTGTACAAATACGTTCTATAGCTTTTTCTACGGTTTCTCCTTTCAAAAGATAACCCCGATTAAGCAGCTGTTCGCTTTCTTCATTTCTCCACCAATATTTTTCGCGTACCGGATTGGTATCAAACATTGTTTCCATAAAAATCCTTTCTTTTATAATTTTATAAAATGCTAATTATCAATCTATTTTAAAATAAGTCATTGGCAGAAATACTCTTGTCATGCTTGGTATAAGCCGTTGGTCTTTTGGCAAAAAAGTCATCCAGTTCATTCGCAAAAACATCTTCTTCAAACCATTTCATCGGACGATATTTATCAAATGGAATGTGATACACCTTTTCAACCTGCATTTTTTCTAAAGCTCCATCTACTCGGTATTTCATAAAATTCAACATATCTTCCTTAGTAAAAAAATCCAGTTCCCCATTTTCATAAATCCAATCTAAAAGCTCTTTTTCTACTTCTATATAATCTCCCACGCTATTACGAATCTGTTCCTCAATAGTCGAATCAATATAACCTTCTTCTCTCAATTTATTAATGATAAAAACACCTGCATTGGCATGCTGGCTTTCATCGACACTGGTCCAGGCAATAATATTGGAAGTATTTTTAAGATAACCTCTAAATCTTGTAAAAGAAAGAATATTTGCAAATTGAGAAAACAAACTGGTGTTTTCTATAACAATTGTAAAGAAAATGAGTTTCCAAATAATGTCTTTATCTTTTCCCATATAAGAATCAATCAAATCCAGTTTTTTCTGAAAAACCGGAACATCCAATAAGGAAGCAAAATCACCATTGTAGCCCAAAACATCTAGAAGACGGGAATAAGCTTCTGAATGACGCACCTCACTTTCTGCAAAAGTAGCCCCCAAACAATTAAACTCCGGCTTGGGAAAATGTCTATACAAATCTCCCCAAAATGCCTTCACACCAACTTCTACCTGGGCAATAGACAAGAGACTTCTTCTTACCACTTCTTTCTCCACAGGAGAGAGGTTAGATTTAAAATCCTGTGTATCCGCTGTAAAATCTACTTCGGAATGAACCCAAAAAGAACGATTCATAGCGTCAACAAACGGCATTACTTCCGGATACTCAAACGGTTTGTAGTTAATTCTTTTATCAAAGATTCCCATAATTAAAATAATTTATATTAGTTACGTAAATTTTTACCACAAAAAGTTCCTACACCATATCTATTTTACCGGGAGCAGATACGAATATATGTATCATAAACCCCTCAGCACATTATACAAAATACCGGTAAAAAAAGTTCTTTGGGGAACCTTAGCAAAGTTATAAATCTTACTTCAATAGATAAGATAATGTTATACACAGCATGTTGATAACATTATTCGTAAGGTTACGAATAATTCTGTAGGAACTAATAATCAGTATCTTACATTCCGAAAATAGCTTTACAGATGTCCTTATCAGCCGAAGCAGAACTGACATCAGAGATATCAAATATTTTTAACGAAGCAGCTTGCTACGACTCTATCGACCTTGAAAAAACGGATGTTTGTTATTAGCCATTGAGTTACTACCATTTGTGCCTTACAGAGTCATCACTTCATAATAAATTCCCTCTGTATCAATTATTTTTATATATTTGTATTTATCTTAAGACTTATTATGGCTATTCTAATTACTATTCTGGCAATCCTATTTTTGCTCGTTATGGGCAATATTGTTTTTAGACATTTAAATAAAAACCTTCTAAAAAAACTCTCTGCAAAAAACCACAAACTTTTTCTAAAAATTCTCGATTCGAAAGGACTACAACCTAATCACATCCTTTTTACAGAGTTTAACGGAAGCAAAAACTGCTTAAGCCTAAATGAAGCACAGAAAAAAATTAGTTTTGGTTCGATCACGGATGGACAAATTATAACAACAGAATATCCTTTCGATAAAATTGTCTCCTATAAAATAAAGATAGAAGATGAAAATAAACGTGAAATTTCAATGGGTGGAGCAGCAATAGGCGCTTTGGTTGGCGGGGGCATCGGCGCCATGGTTGGCAGCCTGCTGGGAAGTCAAGATAAAAGAATTCGAGACATCTATCTATTAATTACTGTAAATAACATGGAACAACCTCAACTCCGCATGCCTATTCTCAAACTACCCAAAGGTCTGGAAGGATCCAGTAAGGAGGTGCAAGAAGCCGCTAAAAAGACAGAACTATGGAGTAGTCTCTTCAATATTATTTTAAAGAATCAAAAACGACCTAAGATCCATTAATCGTAAATAAGTTCAATCGTAAACTTGGTTCTCTTATTTCCCTGGATCTCATTCCATCCGCTACTTATAGTCTCTTGATGAAAATACCAGGTACGAGCTATTCTGGTCCATAAGCTCAGCCGTTTTCCTATATCAATTCTTAAATTAAGATACGAACGGATACCCTCTCCAAAAAAGGAAGGAACATAAAAGGCATAACGTACATTATTTTCGTACGTATATATCCGGGAATCATAGCCGCCGGTATGAAAATACCCCAGTCTAAAATTACCACTAAAATGCCCATTAGTTTCCCAGCGCGCACTTTGATAAGCCATAAATCCACGTTCTGCTTTTTCCTCTCCCTTTTTGAAATAAACACCTTCTATTTGATCTCTAATTCTAAAATATTCTGACATTTTCCACTGGAAAAACAACCTTAAATTATACTTAGATGTATTTACCACCTTTGCCATTGGATGATCGCTCAAAACATTAATGGGTTTTCTTTTATATCGAAATCGAAGATAGGACTCCACCTTCTCCGAAGGCGTATAATTGACCTGAAGAAATTGCTCTTGCCCATACGAAGGAACATCCACCCGATAGCGCAACCATTGTGACCTAAAAAAATCAGAATACAGGTTGATTTTCCAATGAGACGCAGGACGAACAGCCACACCAATATAATATCCGGTTTCATTCTGGGGATGGCTGCTTTCGGCAAAGGCTTTAGCATATAATGAAGTATATTGAGGAGAAAAACTCCTGAACAATAAAGACAGATCCACTCTTCGGTCCACACTCATCAGCAAGCCATTTACTGTAGCCCAGGCTCCTGTTTCATTCACTGCTGTTTCTCCAAAAAAATATAACTTATTCAGATACCAAGCGTAATCCACGCTGGCATTCAACATATTATATCCTATGTTGTGAAACAGTTGATACGGTTGTCCCGACCTCCCCATAGAGTCAGAAAAATGATGATAAACAAGGTTCAAGCCTATGTGTCCATCTCCAAAATCATATTTCAGATTACCACCGCTACTAAAAAGTTGAAGCTTTCCTTTATTTTTAAAATCGGAGACCGAACGATGATAGCCACTACTCTGTATAGATCGAAAATAGTGGCGAAAAGAGTCCACTTCCCAAAAATGAGCATCTTCAGATTTTTTGGAAATAAACAATGTCGAAGACCATTTCCCCAACCCAAATTTTGCAGCGGCACCTCTATAAAACCCCGATTCCATAGCCGAAGTATGTGGACGGATGGTTTCTTGTGAGCGATCAATCTGCATCACCATTCCCGTCTTTCCAAAACTCAAACCTTGCTGATTGATTAGCCCCTGACCTAGATTTATTCTATAATCCCCAACAGCCAAAGCTTCAAGAAAGCCTCTGTTTTCTAAATAAAAATGAAAAGAATAAAAATCAAAACCCTTCTGTCCATAACCTGAAAAAGGTTCTCCGGCATCACTTTCAGCAGTTATTCCCACATTCATATGATTGGACATACGCAGCTGCATTCTGAAATAAACAGCTCCGGGAGATCCTAAATAATGCCTGTTCCCCAGTGAATCAACCCTATATCCTTTTTTCTTCTCCAATGTCCTTTTATATCGTAAAAGCATGTGTAATTCGGCTCTTTCAAATAGCTCCGGTAATTTTAATCGGGTATTTGAGGCTTTCATCACAGTCACATAAGGCAACACAAATTGAATTGTTTTCAAATCCCAATGAGGAATGGCTTGCAATTCATATATACTGATAAGAGGTCCTAACAATTTTCTATATTCCAAAAAAGCATGAATTTGCAGGCTGTTCAAAAAAAACAATTGTTGCAAATCTCCTTTTGATGCTTGATTTAGATTGAGGGGCTCTTGTAAATATCCATTTAAGGCTAACATCTTTGAATCATCCTCTATTCCTTCTCCCGTTTGCGATACGTATTGTTCTAGCGCATCTTCAATATGATTATCCTCCTGTCCTATAGCAGGAAAGGATAAAAACAATTCAACGATAAAAGAAAAAAGGAGTTTATTTTTCATACAGAAGGTTTTGATAGATGCCTCCAATTCCGGGAGACAATCCCAACTGTTTATGAAATTGAGCAGAGATTAAAATCCGGAATTTTTTCAGATGGAAAATAACTCCGGCAAACACGGGATTTACCCCTGTACTTCCTCCTGCCTTTAAACTCAAAAGCGGAATGATATCATATCGAAAAGCGAACAAGTAGCTCTTTTGTGCTCCTGTAAATTGGGCTTCTGCCATCAACAAAAAGATATCTGAAGGCTGATATCCCACCCCTACTTGATAAATAGTAGGAATAGCATCCGACCCAACACCTTTATAGTGCGCCTGCACCGGATTAAAAGTCTGGAAACCAACACGCCATTTATCATTCACTCGAGCCAATCCTGAGACCGAAAACGAGATTCCATTGGCAGTCCCTTTAGTGGGAATAACCATGTGAAGATAGTCAAATGAAGCACCCACCGCCAACCAGGGAAAGAGCGGACGAGCATAAGATAATGTCCACCTTTGCTTCTTGAACTCTTGATAACCTTCCACTTGAGTCTGCAAACCAGCAACACCTTTCCACAAAGGGAGCCCTGCCCCCAGATTAAAGACACTTAATTCTTTCATAGAAAACCGCTGTCTTGCAAAAATGCCGAGGCTGAATGATTTCAGATCTGCCATGGAAGCCTGATTGTGTCGACCACTAAAAACGGTTACAAAGTCCGAACTATACGCACCTATTCCCAGAATCTCCTGATTCGGCACAGGCTGCCCAATGCTCTCTGTAACTATAAAGAGAGACAGCACCACCCAAGCTATGAAAATTGTATAGCGCAAACCAAAATATATGTATATCGGATCTAAAAAAGTCCGTTTATATTAGATTCTACTTCAGAAATTACTTTACCCAAATCATCCTGATTCTTATGAAATTGATTTTCATTGATATCAATTATAACAACAGGACCTTCTTTGTAATTATCTATCCAGCGATCATAATATTTATTCAGTCTCTTCAAATAATCCAGTCGGATATTTTCTTCATATACCCTTCCTCTTTTGTCAATATGATCCACCAATGTAGGAATAGAAGCTTTCAAATAAATCAATAAATCAGGTGGTTGCAACATGGATTTCAGACTTTGAAAAAAAGTATAGTAATTATCAAAATCTCGTTTCCCCATTAGTCCCATTTCATGAAGATTAGGAGCAAAAATTTCTGCATCTTCATAGATTGTTCTATCCTGAACAATGGTCTGGCTCCCATTTTGAATATCCAAAAGTTGCTTTAAGCGATGATGTAGGAAGAAAATTTGGATATTAAAAGACCAGCGAGGCATATCTTCATAAAAATCTCGCAAATAAGGATTCTCCTCTGTTGTCTCATACTGAGGAGTCCACCTGAAATGTTTACACAATAAACCGGTCAGTGTTGTTTTTCCGGCGCCTATATTTCCGGCAACAGCAATATGCTTCAATTTAGAGGGATGAGCCATTCTTTAATTTTCTTCTAGAATCTTCAACTAAGTTATAAAATAAAGAGATAAACATCAAAATTTATTACCCCTCGACATTAAAATCCCCAATAACTTAAAATATAAACGCATGAAACATTACCTTTGTTTCAACATCTAAAATGCTATTGAAAAGATGAAAATATTTTTAGCACAGCAAAA
>DATGTY010000283.1:0-4399 GCA_035301605.1 Chitinophagaceae bacterium
AGCCATAAAGCTCTTCCTCATCATGTTTAATGAACTGATCAGAGCTATAGAGTAATAATTCCAAACTTTTACTCTGTATGTGGATGTTTTTTAAAGCACCTTTATATGGATGGTGAAGTATTTGCTCCAACGCCACCTTGGTTTTGGTTCCCGGAGAAAATTTTTTCACATATTTTCCTTCTTCTTCAAAAATTTCTGCCAATTCTTTGGAATCAAATTGATTCAGCATCTCCGGTTGGTAGCTGATATTGATGACTTCCATAATGGGCGCCGGTTTGTTTCGATTATGTTTGCGAGAAAGTTCACAACCGGAATTTTGGCAGGCCGGATTGTTGCAATAGCGATTTCCTACCATACAATAATGCAACTCTATAGAAGGTTTTTTGTTCTCTGATTCAGTATTGTAATAGACTAAGCCTACATCCTCAATCGGCCATGCTTTAGGAAATGCATAGCTATTGACTTTTAGGTCTAATTGTTGTGCTAAAGAAGCCTGCTCTTCATGAATGAGCTTTAAATCATCTGTTAAACAAGTCTTGGGCAATGCAATGGATAATATGTCTGCAGGAGCTTTACTCCACTGAATAGTTGTGCTCATAGCTAACAAAGGTAACACTTTATTTGAGAAATAGATTTGCAGGTATTTTATTAAAGACTTATTGCTGTGTGTATTAGGAGCCAATGTGGTTTGTAGGAAAGCTTTTAATGTTATTGTTTTAAATTTGTAAAATTATGAAGAAGTTAATTGATGTCTCTCCAGAATTGGAATTTAAGACGGCTCGTAGCGGAGGAAAAGGTGGACAGAATGTAAATAAACTGGAAACTAAAGTGGAAGCCAGATTTGATATCAATAAATCGTCACTCCTTCAGAAACACCAGAAAGAGCTACTTTTTGAAAGGTTGGAAAATAGAATAAATCAGTCGGGGGAACTTTATGTCTGGTCTCAGGAAGCGCGAACGCAATGGAGAAATAAAACGAAGGTCATTGGGAAAATAAATCATCTTATCAATAAGGCATTACAGCCGAAGAAAAAGCGGAAAAAGACAAAACCACCTGCTGCGGCTAATGAAAAAAGATTGGAAAAGAAGAAATCTCAATCAGAAAAGAAGAAGAATAGAAAGAAAATAGATGGTAAGAATCTTTAAATAAAGAGAAAATTGGTATATGTGAAGTATAAAGGTTGGCTTTTTCAAGTTTAAAGAGTATTTTTGCATGTCCAATAAGTTTTAACTATTAGAAAAACAGTAAAGATGCGAGAAATAGCCTTTAGACAAGCCTTAGGTGAGGCCATAAGCGAAGAAATGCGTCGCGATAAAAGTGTCTTCCTAATGGGAGAAGAAGTAGCTGAATATAATGGTGCTTACAAAGTTAGCCAGGGGATGTTAGATGAGTTTGGAGAAGACCGTGTCATCGATACCCCTATAACAGAGTTAGGGTTTGCCGGTGTTGGTGTGGGCGCTGCTCAGAATGGGTTGCGACCGGTGGTTGAGTTTATGACTTGGAATTTTGCCGTATTAGCGTTGGATCAAATTTTGAATACTGCCTCCAAAATGATGGCGATGAGTGGCGGACAAATTGGTTGTCCGATTGTTTTCCGTGGACCAAATGGTTCTGCCGGACAGCTTGGTGCGCAACACTCTACTGCATTCGAAAGCTTATATGCAAATATTCCCGGAATAAAAGTCGTTTCTGTATCGAATCCTTATGATGCCAAAGGGCTGCTGAAATCCTCTATTCGGGATGATAATCCCGTTGTTTTTATGGAGTCGGAAGTGACTTATAATGACAAAGGGGAAGTTCCTGAAGAAGAATATTTAATTCCAATAGGGGAAGCAGATATTGTTAGAGAAGGAAAGGATGTGACCATCGTTTCGTTCAACAAAATGATGAAAGTTGCCAAGGGAGCCGCTGAGGAATTAGAAAAAGAAGGGGTGGATGCGGAAGTTATTGATTTACGTACCATTCGTCCTTTAGATTGGAAAACAATTCTGAAGTCTGTGAAGAAAACAAATCGTTTGGTTATTGTTGAAGAACAATGGCCTTTTGCCAGTGTGTCTTCTGAGATTTCATATAGGATTCAAAAAGAAGGTTTTGATTATCTTGATGCACCGGTAAGGAGGATTACAGCAGCTGATGCGCCCATGCATTATGCGCCTAATCTAAATAAGCTCTACCTTCCTAATATTGAAAATACAGTGAAGATTGCAAAAGAAGTGATGTACATGGAAAAGTAGGATTTGTTAAATTTATAAAACGAAAAAAGTCTGTCAGCTTTGGCAGACTTTTTTCGCTTTATAAAGGTATGAATGCTTATTTAAAAAGATAGTTGGAAAACCTTTGTTGTAGTTTTTCACTAAATTTAATTCGGTCTTCTCTAGCGTCAAAAGCATTGGCCGGAATAAGAAAGAAAGATCTATTGGAGCGATAGAGATAAAAAAAATCTCTGGTTTCTATCACATTATTAAACTGTTGCCATGGAATTCTGCTTTTTCCTCTATCTGTTCCAATAACGATGTAGTCTTCGGTAAAATCTAAGGAGAGTTGGGGCTCCCTAAAGGTATGTGCCCGTCGGTAAACGGACAGCGGTAGCATGTATTGTAGAAAAAAAATCAATGCCACAAAGGCAATAAAAATCCAAATTAGAGCATTGAAAGAGAGAAAGTGAGTGAAGTAACCGACGAATGCGGCAATAACCACCAGGATAATTAGGGTTCTAAATATTTTTATCTCCGGGCGCTGTTTGAAATGAAAGCGTAGCGCCTTAATGACCGCTTGTTTATTATATTGAAATTGAATAGACATATTGAACTTGTGGTTGTCTTGTTGTAAAGGCTTACAAATAAAAGGAATTTTAGAGGAATAAGCGTGTTTCTTAAAAAGAAATGTAAATATTGCCGGCGGGAACCCCTAAAAATATATTTGGGAAATTAATATTTAATAGATATCTTTATGCTCTGTTTCTTTTTCATCCCTCCATTCTATTTCTTTTAAATTCACAAAATATGGGAATATGGAAAAAGATTACATTGATGATCATGAATTATTAACGAGGCTTCAACAGGATAATGAAAAGGCCTTTAATGAAATTTATGACAGATATTGGTCATTGGTTTATACGGATGCTTTTCGCAGGGTAAAAAGCCATGCGAAAGCACAAGATCTGACTCAGGATCTGTTTATAAAGTTGTGGACACGAAGGAAGGAATTGGATATCAGTAACTTGAGAGCCTATTTAAGAGTGGGAATTCGTAACCGGGTTTTCAATCTTTTTGAAAAAGAACGCCGATATGTTCCTTTTGAAAAACTCTTGCAACTTCCGGTAGAGGAAAATCAGGCTGATATAACAGCGATTCGAAATGAATTTATGGCGGCTTATCAGGCTCTAGTCGATGCTCTTCCTGAAAAAAGGCAAAAGATTTTTCGCTACCGTTTTGATGACGGTCTTTCTACAGAAGAAATCGCAGAAAAGTTAAATATCTCTCGTAAAACCGTTCAAAATCAACTGGGACGAGCGACTTCTTCCGTGCGATCTGAACTGACACAGTTGATCGTGATAGCCGCTATATTGCAGAGTTTTCTATCCTTATAATGGAACGCTGATGACACAGATGATGCAGATCGTCACAGATATTCATCAGCGGAGATCGGCTCAATCAGCGTCATCAGCATTCTATCCTTATCATGGTGCAGATAATACGGATGATGCAGATCGTCACAGATATTCATCAGCGGCAATCAGCTCAACCAGCGTCACCAGCGTTCTATCCTATCAGGTATTTGAGAATATCTTCCTTCTCAACTCAGGCTCTTTCCCAAAGTTCAATAGCAATCCTATTTCAATGTCGGTAGCTTTCAGGTAATTAATAAGCTGAAACTCATGTTCTTTACATAAGGTCTCTGCAGCCTTTAGTTCTATAATTACTTTTTCGTTGACAATGAGGTCGGCATAGTAATCTCCTATAATTTCTTCTCTATAATGTACTTGTATTCTTTTTTGTTTTTCTACAAACATCTCCCTCTCTCTTAATTCCAGGAACATAGCATTTTCATAAACTTTTTCCAGAAAACCGTAACCTAATGTATTATATACCTTATAAAAAGACTTGATAATTGTTTCTGTAATATCTCTATGTAAATAATCTATACCCATAGATAGATTAAAAGTACAACAAATATTTTAGAATGACATGCATTTAATTATCTCGACCAGCGTCATCAGCGTTCTATCCCTATCATGGAACGCAGATAACACAGATGATACAGATCGTCACAGATATTCATCAGCGAGAATCAGCTCAACCAGCGTCACCAGCGTTCTATTTCTAAATCTTTTTTGGGAGTTTTTTCTTTTCAGCTGTCCTAATAGCAGAATGGAATAAAATTTTGATGAAGAAGAAA
>DATGTY010000284.1:0-3253 GCA_035301605.1 Chitinophagaceae bacterium
AGCACGCCATGCTAAAGTACCTTCTTTTAATGACATTGATAAACACGATTTTTTCTATAGAGCGATTTGTGATTATTCTCATCAGGATTGGAAATTTTTCTTTAAGGCCTGGGGGATTCGAATAAGTAATCAGGCTCAAGCGACGATTGCTAAAAGAAATTATCCGTTTATGACACAAAAGATTTGGACTTATAACCCGTTGGTAGATACCGGCGGTACCGGACAATTCCAACCTTATAAACGTTCCAATTGGAGTGTTTATGACTTCAGTACCGAAGAATTAACCGGTGAAGGTGCTAATAACGGTCATGCTATTAATGCGATTGATAATGATATTAATACCTACTGGCACTCTAGTTGGAGCAATCCGGGAGGTGGGAAATTAAGTGATGGACCTCAATGGATTACCATAGATATGGAAACTCCTTTACAGGTGAAAAAGTTCCATTTTGTTCAAAGACAGAATAATTCTTTGGTAAGAATTCAACAGTATAGGTTGAAAGTGAGTATGGATGGAGGAAATTGGACTGATCTTGGAGGTCCTTTCGTATTGGACAACTCCACAGCGGAACAAGTACTTACTCTACCCTCGACGATGACTTTTCAATATTTCAAAATTGTTCCCCAGTCAGATTATAGCGGTGGTGGAACAGAATATGTTGCCTTAGCAGAAGTGTGGGTAACTGCTCCCTAATATGATTGTTAATAATAGAAATGTTTAAAAATATAGAAAGAATGAAAAATAAGAGATTGGGAATATGGGTATTGTTGATTGGATTTGTATCTATGCTCGTTATGGATTCCTGTAAACGCTATGATGATCCGCCGCCCGTATTTGAAGATTATGGGGGAGATTCTACAGCCCAAAAACTACGCAAGGTGATGGTGATAAGTATTGACGGGCTGTCGGGTAAAGCCTTGAAAGAACTGGCTCCTCCAAATGTCGGAAAACTCATGGCAAATGGAAAATATTCATTCGATGTGCTTCCTTCATTAGTGACGACGGATGCCAGTACTTGGGTGACTATGCTGACAGGGGTTGGTTATGCCAAACATCAAATTACGGATAGTTCTTTCATGTTCAATGCGGGAGATTTTGATGAAGATCATTCTATACCAAACTTTCCAACTATTTTCACCCACATTTTGCCTTCTAAGCCACAATATAACATGGCTATGGTTACTCCCTGGGCGAATTTGGCAAATTATACCCGTATTTTGAATGAAAGTCTGAATGTAAAGAATGATAAGGCTGTGAGAGATTCTTCTGTTTCTATTTTGAAATCTACTCCGGGATTGGGGCTACTATTTGTCGATTTTAATGGGGCAGAATTGGCCGGTATTGCTAATAGTTTTGCGGCTACTGATCCTGCATATAAAGATGAGGTGATGAAAATAGATCAATACATTGGAGATATTACAGCAGCTTTAAAAGCAAGAGAAAATTATGATAAAGAGGATTGGTTAATCATTGTTACCACTAATCATGGGGGTAGTGCTGTCCAACCTACTCCAGGATTTATGATTTTATCTAATTCTGCTTTAACGAAAGAGGAAGTGAAAAAAGCAGGTTTTAATGCGGTTGCCTTTAAGGGAGCGAATGATAATGCCGGATATGCTACCATGGATCCTGTAGTCAATGGAAATAGAGTGTACGATTTTCAGGAAGATTTTACTATTCAGTTTGATGTGCTATTTGGTTCTGATAAATCAGGTTCTTATCCTTATTTCTTTGGGAATAAATTTCAGCTGAATGGAAGCACTTACCCCGGATTCTCTATGTTGATCGACTATGATCCTACCTGGACTTTTAATACAACAAGTGGATCGAAGTTTCAGTTGAAGACTAATACTTCTACTTTATTTAATAGTAGCTGGCACACGGTAGGTTTTTCGGTTGAAGAACAAGGGGATGGATCCAGAGTGGTCTCTACTTATGTGGATGGTGAATTTAAAGGAGATGGAACTTTACCTTCAGGAGCTAATTTGAACAGTAATTATCCGCTTACCATTGGCTGGATATCCGGAGCCGGTGGAGATTATGTAGAAACGAATGTGCATAATATCAAGCTTTTTGATGTGGCGCTTGATGCTGCTGCTATGAAAGCCAATAAGTGTGTTTCTGATTATACCGAATTGAAAGAATTTGATGATTTGGTTGGCTTCTGGGCAGCTGATGAGGCTACCGGCGGTGTATTCCTGAATAGCGTGAATAGCAATGCTCCATTCCTATTGCATGGAGTGTTTGATTGGAAGAATTTAGGTCAAACAGTGCCTTGTTCTGTTACCCCTCCATCAGAGGCTGAAGCCAATGCTTTGTCTATTGTTCCAACTAATTCCGATATAGCCGCTAATATTCTATATTGGTTAGAAATTAAAGTGAAAACAGACTGGAACTTGGATGGAAGTGACTGGTTGAAAAACTTTGAAGACGAAATTTATGACTTGTAAATAGTATGTAAATAAAAAATTATATTATGAAGACGAAATTTTACAGATATATATTATTGGTAACCATGATTATGCTCGTTGCTGGTCTGTATTCTTGTGAGAAAAGGGATCAACCATGGGCAGATGAACTGGGATTCCCTCCCTCGTTTTTTAAACTGGAAACAGATAGTATGCGTTCTTTAAATTATTCTCACAACGATCAAAAAGATACTATCCTTTTGAAAGGAGATGTAGTTTATAGCGCATTTTCTGAAGCAGATTGGGTGGTTGTTTCGGGAAAGAATAAACGCCATTCTAATTTGGTGGTGCATATTAAAGAAAATAGAAGTCAACAGGAAAGAGAAGCAACTATAATGCTTGCTCCTCAAACCAATGATGAAGGAGTAGAGGCCATTAAACTAGAAGTAACACAAGGTGGCTCTACCCCTTTTCTTTATGTGACCAAAAAAATGGTTTCATTGAATAGTACCTCTTTTACCTTGAATGTGGAAGACAATATTGAAGGCTTTGATTTTGTAACCCCTTGGTGGATTACAGCGGTGGATTCTGTTGCTATAAACAATTTTATCAAGAGATATACTTTTAATGTAGATGCTTCCTATTTTGAAGATAGAACCGATAACGTTATGATTATCGGTAATGGAAACAACGCAGATTTGAAAGATACGATTGTTGTTAATCAGCTAAAAACAAAGTTTCAGGATCCCGGTGCCGGTTTGGGTATTGCCTCTCTTTTTGATGTAGCTTTTGCTTCTGATAGTGCTGAGGATTATTCTGATTATGATTTTGCCTTGCCTTCGTC
>DATGTY010000285.1:0-4239 GCA_035301605.1 Chitinophagaceae bacterium
CATATCCAAACATCCGGGCACTACGACTTGTATAACACCTAATTCAGCAGCAGCTGTCAATCGATCGGGACCTGAGCTACACACACCGCCACATAACTCGTCAACCAACTCTGTGGTAGTTACATCTAACACTGCATCAAAATATCCTTCTCGAATAAGGGACTCCATCGTCCTTCCACCCTCTCCATTCGCATGAAAAGTAAAGACTTCGTACCCTTTAGAAGTCAGAATTTTGCTACACATATTCACACATGCTGTAGTATTGCCAAACATACTGATAGCAATTCTGCCGACATAATCTAGGTCATTGGTATTCCGTTCTACCTTTGCCATGCTACAAATAGCCTTTGCAGCCTGCTCTATAAGCAAACGGCTAATACTGTTTAAGCCGGCGACATCCACAACAGATGGCATTAACGTAATGTTTTTATTTTTGATTTGCCCCGACAGATCTTTTGTCGCTAATGTACTTAAACATAGTTTAGGGATAGTTAAAGGGACTACTTGCATCGCAGACAGCGCAATATATGTTCCACCGCCACCGCCCATGCTTATAACTCCTTTTATACGTCCATCTTCTATTAATTTAGCTGTAATCTTAGCCGCTCCTATCCCCATTACTTCAATTGCAGCTCCCCGGTCACCCTTTTTCCTCAATTTTAAAATAGAGCTCCCTCCTTCAGATGCGACTACATCTGATTCGAAGTCAACTATAAAGTTTTCTGTGGTACCCATTACCCCTGTATTCATCGTAATAATGGATTCTCCACAATCTTTAATGCACTTTTGAAGATAAAAGAAATCTTCTCCTTTCGTATCAAAACAGCCGAGCATCAAAATACTTTTAGCAAAATCGGATATTTTTATTTTTTTTTGAGAGTCCATTATTGATATAATTAAGGGGTATCAAGATTAAACATTCACAGAAGTAAAGGATAAGGTAATAAAAAATATTTGATTTATTCCATCCCTCTGTTTCCAACAGAATACATCTTACTGTCTCTTTTACTTTCTCCATAAAACAAACTCGATCCATCAAATAGGCCTATCTTAAAGCCTATACCCCATTCAAAATAAAGATTCAAAGAACACATAAATAACTTTATTCATCCCAATCCAATGAAGAAGAATAAATTCAAAAAAACTGGAAGGTATACACTTGATCCATTTTGATAATTTTAATCAAAAGCTCCAATTTATACTATCTAGGCATCTAATTGAGATAATAATCGCCCCTTTGATGTAAAGCATACCCCTCATTCTGTTTTCTATTTAAAAAAACAATCCTTCCACTTTTATTAATTAAGTTGTAAGCTAACCCTCGCAAAAATCGGGAAGTGATCAGACGGTAAACGGGATTTATATCTCTTAAAAGAATATTCTTCTGGAAAATCCCCTTTCTTAATATCTCCTTTCTCCCCTTCATCACTTCTATACGTTTCAGTGAGTACCGCATAATGGCTTACCTTCACATTTTCAGTTGTAAATATATGATCTATTCTACTTTCCGTCCATAATTGGTCATCAAAAGCATTAAAAGTTCCATTCCATGCCATACGTTTATCTGCTGATTCATACGCATCGTAAATCCATTGAGAATCATGTAATACATCATACATATCTGTATGTTGATCTACGTTAAAATCTCCTGTTAGAAATGCTGTACCTTTCCCCACCATTTCTTTCATTTTCTCCAATACTAATAAACAGCTTTCTTCCCGGGCCTTTATCCCACGATGATCTAAATGCAAGTTAAAATACCAAAAAGTTTTCCCTGACTCTTTTTCCTTTAAATGTACCCAGCTACATATTCTGGGCAGTGAAGCGTCCCACCCTTTTGATGGTTTTTCGGGAGTTTCAGAAAGCCAAAAACTTCCGGAATCTAACAAAGTAAACTTATCTCTTTTAAAAAATACTGGAGCGTACTCACCTTTCTTTTTCCCATCATCTCTACCTATTCCATAAGCATCATATGCCGGTAATTCTTCAAGCATACCTTCTAATTGATGGGCTAATACTTCTTGGGCTCCAAAAACATCTACATCTTCCCAGTGAATAATAGATGAGATGACCGGCAAACGATGTTCCCAGCCATCGCCTTTATCCCGATCCCCTTGATTATCATACCGAATATTATAACTCCCTACTTTAAGTTCTAAGTTTTGTTGACCATACAAAATAAATACACCGGTCAAAAAAATGAGTAAACTAAAAATTGATTTTAATTTGTACGTCATAAGTTTATTGTTTTTCATTACTTAATGAATAAGGCCTGGTTTCTTTTGTTATACCTCTTTCTTTATTCGGCTTAGAGATCATGTGAAATTTAATATCTGCACCTTTTATCAATTCTTGATAACGAAAGAAATTATAAGGGTATTCTTCTCCGTCTTTAGATATTTGATCAACATATACATTTTCGTTGGACTGCGCGTCGGCGGTAATATTTATTTTTTCCCCATTTTCAAGATGTAATGTGACTCTCGAAAACTGAGGAGAACCAATTATCAGCTCTCCTGATGCGGGAGCGACTGGGTAAAAACCTAAAGAAGAAAACACATACCATGCTGAAGTTTGTCCATTATCTTCATCCCCACAATATCCATCTGGTGTAGCAGAATATAGTTTATCCATGATTTTACGCACCCAATATTGCGTTTTCCATGGTTCACCTGAATATGCATATAAATAAGGCATGTGCTGTATAGGTTGGTTTCCATGCGCATATTGCCCCATGTTCATCACTTGCATTTCCCGCATTTCATGTATCATACTCCGACTTTTCATACCCTTATAACTTGGTATTACAAAAACTGAATCCAACATTTGATTAAAAACCTGTTCTCCTCCCATTAGGTTTATCAGCCCTTGTGGATCATGAAATACACAAAAGCTCCAATGCCATGCATTTCCTTCCGTGTAATCTCTTGACCATGCTGTAGCATCAAAGTCTTTAATGAAAGATCCGTCTTTTTTCTTCGGGCGCATTAAGTTGGACGAAGGATCAAACAAGTTTTTATAATTATAAGCTCTTTCTTTATACACTTGTATATCATCTTCCGCTATACCCAAGCTTTTACCAAATTGATAAATACACCAATCCGCGTATGCATATTCTAAAGTACGGGCTACATTTTGTTGTACCCCTTCACCAGTGGGTATATAACCAAGTTCATTATATAGTTCATAACCAAATCTACCTGTAGAAGTATTATCAGGATGGACATTATTTGCTCCGTGCTCTACTGCTTCCCATAATGTAGAGGCATCATATCCCTTCCTTCCAGAAATAAAAGCGTCTGCGACTACAGATGCAGAGTTATTTCCGATCATCGAAGCCCGATGCCCAGGGCTGGCCCATTCGGGTAAAAACCCACTCTCTAAATATGCATTTACCAACCCTTCCTGCATCTGATCGTTCATAGAAGGGTAAACCAAATTCAGTAATGGAAAAAGACTTCTAAATGTGTCCCAGAATCCGGTATCTGTAAACATAGCTCCTGGTAAGACTTTACCATTATACGGACTATAATGGACCTTTTCTCCATTCGCATTTATCTCTGAAAAATCTCTTGGAAAAAGTACAGATCGGTACAAGCTCGAATAAAATGTTCGAACCTTATCTATATCGTCATCCACGACTTCAATTTTTCCCAATACTTCATTCCAAGTGTCCCGGCCCTGCTCTACAATTTCTTGAAAAGTCAAATCCTCCACTTCCCGTAGGTTTATTTCAGCTTGTTCAAAACTGATAAACGAAGAGGAGACTTTAGCATGTACTTCTTCATCACGATGAGTACGGAACCCTATAATCATTCCCGCATGATCATCTTCTACTTCTAATCCATCCGATAACTCCTGATTTGCGACAGCCTGATAATTTTCAATGGGTTTATCAAATTCAATTACAAAATAATTTTTAAAGTTATCGGGTACTCCTCCTCTATTTTTTGTCGTATAACCAATAATTTTATTTTCTTCGGGAATCATTTTTACATACGATCCTTCATCAAAAGCATCGATTATAACATACGCGCTATCCGTTTCCGGAAAAGTAAATTTGAAAAGAGCTGACCTTGAAGTTGGCGTAAGTTCGGTGGTAATATCATAATCCGCAAGGTATACACTGTAATAATAAGGTGTGGCTTCTTCTGCTTTATGAGAAAACCAACTCGCTCTTTCTTCAATGTCAAATTTGGGTGTGCCTATGACAGGCATTATCGCAAATTGCCCGTAATC
>DATGTY010000286.1:0-7440 GCA_035301605.1 Chitinophagaceae bacterium
ATACGCATCTTTCAGATTTTTCTTTACTTACAAATATATGATTTTATATTATTAAGGGCTCTACATTTATTTTAGGATAAGAATATCTATTAATTGATGTCTCACAGAAATGTAAACATTGTTTCATAAAAAATATTTATCTTTGTGGTCTAAAAAAATTAATTTATGAACATTGGATTATTTTTAAACAAAGGCTCAGACCTTATTATGCAGTATGCTGGAACCTTTATTTTAGCGATTATTGTCCTTATAGTTGGTCTGTGGATTATTAAACTGATTGTCAGGAGTATTGATCGGTTAATGGTAAAGAAAGAAGTGGATACAACGTTAAGGCCTTTCCTGAAAACACTTTGCAGTGTTTTATTGAAAATTATGCTCATTATTGCAGTTGCGAGCATGATTGGTATTCAGATGACCAGCTTTATTGCGGTTCTTGGAGCTGCCGGTTTGGCTGTTGGTTTAGCACTTCAGGGAAGCCTTGCCAACTTTGCGGGCGGGGTTCTTATTCTTATATTAAAACCTTTTAAGGTTGGAGATTTTATTGAAGGTGCCGGACATGCCGGAACGGTTAGAGAAATTCATATCTTCTATACTTTTGTTACAAAAACAACCGGACAGGAAATCATTATACCTAATGGGAAACTAGCCAATACTTCAGTTATAAATTACAGTTGGCATGATACCCGAAGAATGGATATGGCTTTTCGCATCACGTATAAGGACAGTATTGATAAAGCCAAGAACGTTTTAGAAGAACTAATTACGGCGGAAGAGACCCTTTTAAAAGAGCCCGGACATAGTGTGTATGTAATCAGTTTGGATGAGAGCTATGTTACATTCAATGTTCGTGCCTGGTTTAAGTCTAGTGATTATTGGGCTGTACATAATTCTTTATCGGAAAAAGTGAGAAAACGTTTTGATAAAGAAGGTATTGGTATCCCTTATCCGGTCGTGAGTGTGGAAGACCCGGATTTGGAGAAGAAATAGTTTGTAAAGGGATATAGTTTAAAATAGAAAACGCGCCTGACAGCAATTGTTGTCAGGCGTTTGTTATAAAAGACGATGATATTCTAATTCAATAGCTGTAGCTTTGCAGAAGAACTATGACTTCCTCTGAATTTCAAAATATTGCACATACAATTCCTCATAAACCGGGGGTTTACAAATACTTCGATGAGGAAGAAACCATTATTTATGTGGGGAAGGCAAAGGATTTACGTAAAAGAGTCGGCTCTTATTTTAGTCGTTCAGTGGAGCATTACAAGACGAAGAAACTGGTTGAAAAAATCAGGCGAATTGAGGTAACTATTGTAGATACGGAACAGGATGCTTTTCTACTGGAAAACTCTTTGATTAAGCAATATCAACCTCGCTACAATATCAATTTAAAAGATGATAAGACTTATCCCTATATTGTGATAAAGAATGAACCCTTTCCAAGGGTCTATCTGACCAGACGCGTGGTGAAAGACGGTTCGGAATATTATGGCCCCTATACCAGCGTGAGAACCGTTCGTGATTTATTGGAGTTTATTCGGACATATATTCCTTTGCGGACATGTAGCTTAAGGTTGACAGACAGAAATATATATGGGAATAAATTTAAGGTTTGTCTGGAATATCATTTGGGAAACTGCAAAGGTCCTTGTGAAGGATATCAAACGGCTGAAGAATATGAGAAAAATTTAGATCAGGTGAGAAATATTCTGAAAGGACACCTTTCTCCTGTTTTGAATCTATTGAAAGCTGAAATGAAGGAGCATGCGGAGAAGCTGGAGTTTGAAAAGGCTGAGATTGTTCGTAAGAAGATCGAATCTTTTAAGGAATATCGTGCAAAGAGCACAGTAGTGAGTTCCAGAATGGGAGATGTCGATGTTTTCTCTATTCTTAAAGATAATAAGAAAGCCTACGTCAATTTTTTGCAAGTAAGGCATGGCAGTATTATACAGTCCAAAACCAGTATCTTTGAGTGTAAATTGGATGAAACAGAAGAAGAAATCCTTCCACAGGCAATCGTCCAGATTAGAGAAAAGCTGCATAGCTTTGCTAAACTGCTTGTGATCCCTTTTGAGATTTCGTTTCCTGAAGAAGAAATCAGTTTGCGCGTTCCGAAGGTCGGAGATAAAAAGAAACTATTGGATCTTTCTCAAAAAAATACGCAATATTTTTATGATGAGATGCAGAAGAAAAAAGCATTAAATCTGGAACAGAAAAAGAAGAAGGATCCTCAACAGGTACTTTTTGCTTTACAGGAAGACTTGCAGTTGCCGGTATTGCCCAAACATATTGAATGTTTTGATAACTCTAACTTTCAGGGTAGTTATCCTGTTGCTGCTTGTGTGGTTTTTAAGAACGGCGTTCCCAGTAAGAAAGATTATCGGCATTTTAATATTAAGACTGTGAAAGGGATAGATGACTTTGCTTCCATGAAAGAAGCAGTTTATAGACGATATAAACGGTTGTTGGATGAAAAAAAATCTTTGCCACAGTTGGTCATTATTGATGGAGGTAAAGGACAGCTGGGGGCTGCGATGGAGGCTGTTCGAGAATTAGAGCTTACGGGAAGTATGACTTTGGTTGGCTTGGCAAAGCGAGAAGAAGAACTCTTCTTCCCCGGTGATTCTGATAGCCTGAAACTGCCCTATTCCGGAGAAAGTATGAAGCTTATTCGCTTTATTCGGGATCAGGTGCATCGCTTTGGCGTCACATTTCATAGACAAAAGCGAAGCAAAGGAACCTTTAAAAATGAACTGGAGCAAATTGATGGAATAGGGAAAAAAACTGCGGAGCAATTATTAACAAGATTTCGCTCTATAAAGAAAATTAGGAAGCTGACGCAGCGGGAACTAACCGGAGAAATTGGCAGGAGCAGAGCCGGTGTGGTCTGGCGATATTTTCACGAAGAGACTTAGTTCCTAATTCAACCATTCAACAATATAACCATCAACCATCTCATTTATGCAAAAGAAACAACCTAAAGAAATTGATTTCGGTTCTGTTTGTGTTCATGCAGGACATGTTACAGATGCCAGCCACGCGCATGTTACTCCAATTTATGCTACCTCTTCCTTTGTATTTGATTCGGCAGAGCAGGGCGCTGCCCGATTTAGCGGAGAAGAAGAGGGGTATGTTTATTCTCGATTTGGAAATCCTTCTTTTGCAGAAGCTGAAAGAAAGATTGCGGCTTTAGAGACTTTCGGTCTCAGAGATTCAGAGGGGCAACCACTGAAGGCCAAAGCATTGCTTCATGCTTCGGGCATGGCGGCATTAACCACTTTATTTCTTTCAAATTTGAGATCGGGAGATAAGGTACTGACACATCCTTCGCTATATGGTGGAACTTCCGGATTGCTTCAAAATATTTTACCGAATTTGGGGGTTACTCCTATTGAAGTTGATATGCATCAGTTAGATGAAGTAGAAGAACTTTTGAAGTCTGAAGATCAGATAAAAATGGTATATATGGAAACGCCTGCTAATCCGACGCTCAGGTGTATTGATCTTCAGCGGGTTGTGCGCCTGGTTCGGAAGTATGGAAAATTGACGGCTATAGATAACACTTTTGCAACCCCCTATCTACAGCGCCCATTTAAATATGGTGTGGATTATGTTTTTCATTCTACAACAAAATACCTCAATGGTCATGGCTCGGCGGTGGGTGGCGTTTTAGTTGGGAAAGATGTAGGGAAAATGGATACAAAAATTCGCTCGGTTTACAGGACTTTGGGAGGAAATAGCAGCCCTTTTGATGCTTATTTATTGACTCAGGGAATGAAAACGCTTGAGCTGAGAATGCTTCGTCATTGTGAAAATGCCATGCAGGTAGCAGCTTTTTTAGAGGAACATACTGCTGTGGCGAAAGTGAACTATCCCGGCTTGTCTTCTCATCCGGATTATGCCATTGCAAAAAAACAAATGAAGAAACCGGGTGCGATGATGAGTTTTGAGCTGAAAGGAGGTCTTGAAAAAGGACGTTCTTTTATCAATAATTTAAAATTCTGTACCAAAGCAGTATCGTTGGGTACTTGTGACACGCTTCTTTGCCATCCGGCGTCTATGACGCACTCCGGGGTTTCCAAAGAGCAGCGGATTACATCAGGGATTACAGATGGTCTGATTCGAATGAGTGTAGGTATAGAGAATGTGGCAGATGTTATTCATGATCTGAATCAAGCGCTCGTGTGATTATTAATAACTTTCAATCAAAGTTGGAAAAGAATAAAAAAGGAGAGAAGACTGAATGCCTTCTCTCTTGTTATTTTTTTAGTAGTAAATGACGGAACATTTTATCGTAAAAGAGTGCTGCAGCACCCAATATGATACTGTCGTAAGAAGAAAGAGAGGATATTTGTAGTTCGAAATGTTCCAATGACTTTTTAAATTGCAAACGACTCACTTCCTTCCACATTTCATCTTTAAAAAATTTGTAAGCTATGCTGACTGAGCCCCCCATAATAATTCTTTCTACATCGTAGGAGTAGAGAATGGTTTGTATGGCTCGTCCTATATGGGTTCCTAGTTCTCTGAAAATATTTAATGCTTTTTCATCTCCCGTTTGTGCCAGGTCGTAGATGGTATAGCCAGAGGTATTGTGACAGTTTCTGAAGAATTGACCACTGGCGTAATATTCATAATTCTGATCTTTATAGCTCATCATCCCGAATTCTCCTGCACCACAATTCCTGCCGGAATGTAGCTTTCCATCGATAAGTATTCCTGCACCGAAGCCACTTCCTAAAAGCAATGCAATAAAGGATTCTATGTCCTTCCCTTTTCCGAAATATTTTTCTCCTAAGGCAAAGCAGTTTGCATTGTTATTAACTAATACCGGAAGGTGATATCGTGCTTCCATATACTTTTTTAAATGAACCTCTTTCCAAGATGGAATATTTCGTACATTGTAAACAATTCCTTCTTTGGGGTCTATAATTCCGGGAACGCCAATACCAATTGCATCTACGTCCCCATCTTGCATGAGTTGATCCGTAAGCGCAAAAATCTGGTTGAGAACAACATCGGCAGCTTCGTTGGCAGATACTCCCGAAGTAATGACTTTCCCTAATTTATCGTCTTTTACCTTGGCAGCACGTAGCCCTGTTCCGCCTATGTCTATTCCTACAATTGTTGAAGCCATAATAGAAAATATATTAATTT
The DNA here is from genome assembly GCA_035301605.1 of Chitinophagaceae bacterium. GTDB lineage: Bacteria > Bacteroidota > Bacteroidia > Chitinophagales > Chitinophagaceae > FW021-bin31. Next base: position 5,155 of record DATGTY010000286.1, read on the forward strand.
AAATGGAAAATGCTCCTAAATATACAAAAAATATTGCTTCTATTAAATAGAATTAGTGAAAATGATAAAAAAATTAACGGAAATTTAATTGCATCCCACTTAACTCTTATAGTGTCAGTCGGTTTTTAATGATTTCTTTTCTCTTCCGGAAACGCCTGCCCTCTTTTTAGTGGGTTTTTGGTATATTCTTTATAGTTTAATCTTTGCTTAATGGTATCTATACAAGAAAATACGGCTTGTCTGAAAGAGGTCTCATCTGCAATTCCTTTTCCGGCAATGTCAAAGGCGGTCCCATGATCCGGCGAGGTGCGAATGACCGGTAACCCGGCTGAGTAATTCACGCCGGAGCCATTTGCAATATATTTAAAAGGCACCAAACCCTGGTCATGATACATGGCCAACACCGCATCAAAATGTTGTTGATAATTACGTGCAAAAAAGCCGTCTGCACTGTAAGGCCCGAAGCATAATAAGCCTTCTTCTTTTAGTTTATTTATCGTTGGAATAATGATAGACTGTTCCTCTGTTCCAATAAGCCCACCATCCCCTGAATGAGGATTTAATCCCAATAGGGCAATTTTGGGTTTGTCGATTCCGAAATCCTGTATGAGGCTTTGGTTAAGGACATGTATTTTAGTGGAGATACTCTTTTCTGTCACATTTTCAGCCACTTCCGAGATGGGAATATGTTCGCTTAATACCGCCACTCTTAAATTTTGAGAAACCATTAACATAACCACATCCTCTGCCTGAAAGAAATCTTTTAGAAAAGGGGTGTGCCCGGTATAATGGAAGCCGCTTTGTTGGATATTGTTTTTGTGGATAGGAGCAGTAACTAATCCTTCAATTTCTCCGTCTTTGAGACATTGCGTCGCCACTTTTAAGGAACGTATCGCATATCTTCCCCCGATCTCTGTGTTTCGACCGGTATTGATGACTACATCCTCTTCCCAGCAATTAAATAGGTTTACCTGATTATGTTTTAAATTGTCAAAATTTTTAATCTTCACATAGTTAAAATTTCCCTGTCCCATCATCTTACGATAGTATTTTATCGCATTGTCAGATGCGAAAATGACCGGAGTACATAGGTTAAGCATGCGCTGGTCACTAAGGGTTTTTATAATAACTTCCGGGCCAATCCCATTTAAATCTCCGATGGAGATTCCTATTATTGGCTTATTGTTCTTTTTTGTGCTCATAATTAGGTTCAAATGTACAATTTATCCTGTTTTAACAGTGATAATCAGAAATAGAATTCACAATATAAGTCGGAAATAATATATTTGCAACTCATAATGAAGCATTATACCTTAAAGAAATCGTTAGGACAACACTTTTTACATGATAAAAATATCATCAAAAGGATTGTTGCGTCTGTTCCTGTCTCTGAAGGGGAGAACCTTTTGGAGGTTGGTTCCGGAGGTGGTGCATTAACGCAATCTTTGTTGGATCTGAAAGGAATACAGCTGAAAGCGATAGAGGTAGATAAAGAAAAAGTGAATTATTTAATAAAAACCTACCCGGATTTAAAAGAAAAGTTGCTTCATCAGGATTTTTTAAAATCTGAAAAACCCTTTAGTCAGCATTTTCATGTCGTTGGGAATTTTCCTTATGTTATTTCCTCCCAAATCTTATTTAAGATGTTGGAATGGAAAGAACAGGTGGATAGTATGGTGGGAATGTTTCAGAAAGAAGTAGCCAAACGGGTGGCTGCGGAGCCGGGAAACAAAGAATATGGGGTGTTGAGCGTATTGATAGGTGCTTATTTTAACATTGAGTATTTGTTTGAGGTGGCTCCGGGATGTTTTACTCCACCCCCAAAAGTACAGTCCGCCGTCATTAGAATGTTTCCGAATGGGAATGTTTTTGGCATTGAAGAGGAAGAGCGTTTTAAAACTTTAGTTAAAAAAGCCTTTCAACAGCGAAGAAAAATTTTAAGAAATCCATTGAAACCGTATTTTTGTAAAGAAACTTTAAAAGAACCAATATTTGGGAAACGAGCAGAGGAATTATCTATTGCTCAATTTGTAGAATTATCAAAAAAAATGTCATGCCGGAAAACTTTAGAAAAGTCTTAGTTACAGCAAAAGTTCATCCATATCTTATAGAATATCTTGAAGAAAAAGGATATCAGGTATTATACCATCCCGGAATCAATAATGCGGATACTTTTGAAAAAATTCATAGCTGTATAGGGCTTATTGTAACGACGCGAATAAAGGTGGACAAAAACCTGTTGGATCATGCGCCACAATTGCAGTGGATTGGTAGATTGGGCTCGGG